>JAFTPW010000022.1:0-3807 GCA_017463075.1 Clostridia bacterium | reverse complement strand
GTACAGCGAGCGTCCGAACAGATTCGATTCCCAGATTGCCTTCGGGTCGGCCTCAAAATCCTTAATCAGACAGCCGATCATTTCCTCCGACTGCTGTTCCGTGCCGACGATGGGACTGATTTCCGTCTCGATGTTGGTCTTCACCATGTGGATCGACGCGGCGGATGCTTTCAGTTTCACGCCGTAACTGCCCGACTGCCGGACAATCTGCGGCTCCTCCAGCGTCAGGTTCTCGACCGTCGGCATGACAATTCCGTACCCCTTCTCATTCACATCGCGGATGGCGTCGCGGTACTTGTCAAGCTCGCGCTTCGCGTCGGAGAGTCCGGTGAGCGCGCCCATCAGCTCCGTTTCGTTCTTCATCGGAATTCCGGTCATCTCGGAAATCACGTCGTAATACAGCCCTTCCGGGAGGCGTACCGACACCGCCGCACAGCCCGAGCCCGCGTCTGTTTTCTCGATTTTCACCGCTGCCGGATCGTTGTAGCTCCCGATGACGGATGCAGCTTTGTTCATGCCTTCGGTGAGCGACTGCAAAAACGCTTCGCGCACGTCCCTGAGCCGGCGGATGTCAGCGGATGCACTCACTGCGGCTTCGCGGATGGCGGATTTCAGACGGTGCTCCTCCGGAAGAACGGCAGTCCACGACGGGAGCTCGATCTCCACCTGCTTTGCCGGAAATTCCTCCAGCAGCATGCCGAGAATCTGCCAGATATCGTCGGTGTTCAGCTCCATGCAGTTGACCAGCGCCACGGGTGCGTTGTACTTCTCCTCGAGCTTCATGGCGAGCCGTACGGCTTCTTCCCGCTCAGGATGGGCGGAGTTGAGGATCACGGCGAACGGCTTGCCAAGCTCCGTCAGCTCAGCCGCAACGCGTTCCTCCACACCGGTGTAGTTGTCCCGCGAAAATTCGCCGATGGTTCCGTCGGTGGTGACGAGCATCCCGATGGACGAGTGATCGGTGATGACCTTTCTGGTGCCGTACTCCGCCGCTTCTTCAAACGGAACGGGATTTTCGTGCCACGGCGTGTGAACCATGCGGGTGTTTCCATCCTCCGTTCCGCCGAGTGCTTCGGGAATCATGTAGCCCACGCAGTCGACGAGCTTGACCCGCATGGAGGTGCCGTCCTTTGTCTGAATCGACACGCCCTCATCGGGAATGAATTTCGGCTCGGTTGTCATGACGGTTTTGCCGCCCGCGCTCTGGGGAAGCTCATCCCGTGCACGGCCGCGTTCGAATTCACCGGGAATACCGGGAATCACAACCGTTTCCATGAATTTTTTGATGAACGTACTCTTCCCGGTCCGGACGGGTCCCACCACGCCGATGTAGACGTCACCGCCGGTTCTCTCCGCGATATCGCGGTAAATGGATGTATCAGTCAAAATAAAACCTCCGCATTGTTGAACTCTGTTACCGTTCAATCCTATGCGGAGGCGTTTGTTTTTATTCCGTTATATGGTCTGCTGTGCGGTCAGCATCGTGAAAAGTCCGTACACAACCGGAACGAGAAGTCCCGGAAGCATGTTGCCAACCTTCACCTTCTTGCCGAAGAAGAGGTTGATGCCGACTGCGAAAATCATGACCGAGCCGACAAGGGACATGCCGGAGATGATTTCGTCCGTGAGGTAGTTTCCGATCACACCCGCGAGAGCCGTGATGCCGCCCTGATAGATCGCCATGGGAATCGCGGAGCACATGACGCCGATGCCGAGGGTGGACGCAAAAATCATGGTGGAGATGAAGTCGAGGATGGATTTGGAGAACAGCAGTGCGGGATCGCCTTCCAGACCGTCCTTGAGGGAACCAACGATTGCCATTGCACAGACGCAGACGACGAGTGTTGCCGTCACAAAGCCTTCGGTGAAGCGGGAGTCGCCCTGGAACAGCTTGAACTTCTTCATTTTATCGCCGATGGATTCCAGTCCGTCCTCGATTTTCAGAAGTTCGCCGAGGATGGTGCCGATGACGAGGGAGACGATCATGAGCATGATGCCCTGTGTTCCGAGGGAGCCGTCCTCATTCACGACAAGCATTTCCGCCATGGTACAGCTGATGCCGATGAACATGGTGGCGATGCCGAGGGTTTTCATGACGGATTCCTGCATCCGCTCGGACAGTCCCTTTTTCGCAAGCATGCCGATGAGACTTCCGAGGATGACGGTGATGGTGTTGACGATTGTGCCGATACCCGGCATATAAATCACTTCTTTTCTTTCAAATTTCTGATTGCTGCTCAGCGTTCCACAAAACCAATCTTGCACAATCTCCACGGTCGTGGGATATCGTACAGTCAAAGTTTCAGGTACGCCGAGCCTGCCCGCAGGGGCTGCCCTGCATTAACCGAACATGGAGAGCTGGTTGGTTTTCGACATGCCCTTGAGTGCGCCGTTCTTTTCGAGCAGTTCAAGGATACTCTTGGATACCTTCGCGGTTGTGCGGAGCTCGTCGATGGAGTAGATATTGCCGGACTGCATCGCATTCATGATGTTCACCGCTACCGTTTCGCCGAGCCCAGGGAGGGATGTGAACGGCAGGCGGATTTTTCCCTTTTCGGGCATGTACTTGGTCGCGTGGGATTTGTTGATGTCAACCGGCAGGAAGTCGTAGCCGCGCTGGAAGTATTCGTTGACGAGCATGAGTGCGTTTGCGAGATCCGCTTCGGTTGCGGTAATGTCGCGGCCGCGTTTTTTGATGTCCGCCATGACCTTTCTGACATGCTCCTTGCCGCCCATGACCACTTCACCGTCGAATCCGTCGGGAGCCGCCGTGAAGTAAGCCGCGTAGAATTCCACGGGATAGTAGATTTTGTACCACATCAGGCGGATCGCGTCGATAACGTATGCCGCGGCGTGTGCCTTCGGGAACATGTACCGGATCTTCTGCAGGGAGTCGATGTACCACTGCGGTACGCCGTTCTCGTGCATCGCGTCCTGCATGTCCTGCGGGATGATGACGCCTTTTTTGTTTTTCCGGACGAACTCCATGATCTTGAACGACAGGGATTTGTCCATGCCGTACTTGTGAATCAGGGTCATCATAATGTCGTCACGGCACCCGATAACGTCGGAAATCGTACAGGTTCCGGAGGAAATCAGCTCGTCCGCGTTGCCCAGCCAGCATCCCGTGCCGTGCGTCAGACCGGAGATCTGGAGAAGGTCGGTGAAATTTTTCGGCTGAGCGTCCATGAGAACGCCGCGGATGAAGTTGGTGCCCATCTCAGGCAGTCCGAGCGTCGCGGTTTTGGAGTCGATCATTTCGGGGGTAACGCCGATCGGTTCCGTGGAGGTAAAGCTCTTGTACACCGCCGGGTCACTCATCGGAACGTCAAGTACACTGTATCCGGAGTATTCTTCCAGACGCTTGTACTTGGTCGGAATATCGTGTCCGAGGATGTCGAGCTTGAGGATGGTATCGTGGAGGTATTTGAACTCGAAGTGCGTGCTGACAATGTCGGAGTTGGGGTCGTCCGCCGGGTGCTGGATGGGGCAGAAATCGTAGATCTCGTATTCCGCGGGAACGACGATCATGCCGCCCGGATGCTGACCGGTGGTTCGCTTGATACCCACGCATCCGTTGACGAGACGATCCATTTCCGCACGGTTGACGGAGATTCCCTTGCCTTCGAGATACCGTGCTGCGAAACCGAACGCCGTTTTGTCAGCGAGCGTACCGATGGTTCCCGCCTTGAACGCCTTGCCCGCGCCGAAGAGGACTTCGGTAAACTTGTGTGCGTCACCCTGTACGTCGCCGGAGAAGTTCAGGTCAATGTCAGGGGTTTTGTCACCCTTGAACCCAAGGAAGGT
>JAFTPW010000227.1:0-3690 GCA_017463075.1 Clostridia bacterium | reverse complement strand
TCTGATACAGCTCCTCATCACGGGTGTACAGATACGTCATTGCCGCGCCGCGCATCATTTTGCCCCAGTATTCGCACCGCCAGCCGTGGTCGTGGTCGTCGATGCCGGGATTCTTGAAGAGATTCACAAACTTCGCCCACGCGGATGCGTCGGTGAGCTGGATTTTCTTCATGGCATCAAGCTCGTCGGTGAAGGTATCGTGATAATCGAATGTGCCCATGGGCAGAGCACGGCGTACATCGGGAAGTTTTTGTGTCATAATTTCCACCTCCTGTAATGTATTACGGATTAAGAATGATATAGCCGGATGCTTAATTATAACATATCTGTGCGGCAATGTCGAAAGGATTTTGCGCAATTTCTCACGCAAACACCGCGTACGGCGAGAGGGAAACATCCCGTATCATTTCACCGATGTCCCCGGTCGGATCCCACAGGATTTCACCCAGCAGGAGCACCGGGAACCAGCACTGAAACTCAAATGCGCTGTCTTCCACGAGGGCGAGGATGGTGAGCTCCCCGTTCTTTTCGTTCATGAGCATTTCCGTCATCGCGCGGCAGACTTCGGCGGTTTTCAGCCAGTGTGCCTGCACGTAATGCCAGATTTTCCGCTTTTCCGCGAGGTATTTCGGCATCGGATCGAGTGCGGCGTAACTGCCGATGGCGTAGGGTGCGGGCGGATAGGAGAATTTCGTCCAGTTGAGACAGCACAGTCCCTTGTAGACGCATCCGAACCGGTCATCACGTCCGCGGAGTGTGCTCATCTCGCGTGCGATATCCATCGTGGCGTCTGCGTTGTCGGTATTCTTCGGGATGTACGCAAACGGGAACGCGCCGCAGTCCTCCCACACAATCTCGATCCGCGGGTCGACTTTGGCGATGTATGCAAGCCGCTGTCTGACGGAGGACGCGTGAAGTCCGAACTGGATGTGCAGATCCGGCTGAACGGCGAGGATTTTTCCGGCGATGTCGTTGACATATTCGGTGACGACCTCTGCAATCAGGCGGCCGCCGAGGGTTTCCGATGAGGTTTCGGTGAACGACTGGAAATAGATGCCGTCAGCGCCGAGCGGTGCGTAGTTGTCGAGATACTCCCGAACGACTTCATCGCGGCGGTTGAGGTGCTCCTGCATGGTTTCGGCGTTGATGTTCGTGCTCCAGCCCCAAGCGTATCCCCAGAGAAGTCGGATTCCGTTCTCGTGCGCCATTCTGACGATTTCGCGGGCATTGGTCGGGACGTGGTTGTTCCAGATGACGCAGGTGTTCATCTTGCACTTCACCATATTTTCGAAATACCCGCCGGGATCACGGATCACGTGTCCCCATGTCCAGCATCCGCGGCGTGCGATTTTCGGGGATGACACGCGTTCGTACGGGCGGATCGGGTCGTCTGTGAAAAAGACGGGACGGAAATAATACGGGAAGGTGGAGTCGGTGTTCTCGGCGTGCGGGATGTACCGGTTGACGAAATCCGCCCAGCCGTACAGGAGCCCGCTGCGGTCAGAGCCTGTGACGGTGATGACATTGCATCCGTTCACGTTCTCCGCTTTGATGCGGTATTCCTCGGGCGTGGAGGAGTCGTGGTAGCCGAGTACGATGCGGTGTCCGGAGCCGGGATCGGTATCTGCGATGTGGAAGTCGTATTCTTCGCCCTGCCTGAGTCCGAGTTCCTCGAGATAAGCGGCAAACTTGAGGGCGACTGCGTGAATGTCATGGGATGCGGCGATGGTCCAGTGCATGATGGTCCTCCGATCGTGGTATTTTCTTCATTATATCATATAAGAAACAATCTGTCACGGGAAAATCAAAGGAAAGCAAAAAAATGCACAGTGCGGAACGGAATCGGACTTCATTCTGCATTGTGCATTTTGATTTCTTCATTTAGTATATTACTTGTGGAATAGCTTCTTCGTTTCGTAGACGGGTTCCTGCGTCAGATTCATGCCGAGACGGCGGAAGGTGTCGGAGTCCACGGAGGAAACGATAACGCTGGTGTGGACTTCGCATCCGGCGAGCTGGGGAATGCACTCATACGCAGCCTTCGCGTTCGGATCGGTAGCGGCACAGATGGCAAGTGCGATGAGAATTTCGTCCGCGTGGAGACGGGGATTGCTTGAGCCGAGGCTTCCGGTCTTCAGTGCGCAGATGGGCTCGATGACGGACGGAGAGATGAGGTGCGTGCTGTCGTCGATGCCGGAGAGGGTCTTGAGCGCGTTGAGCAGAGCCGCGGAAGAGGATCCGAGAAGATCGCTGGTGCGTCCGGTGACGATGCGTCCGTCAGGGAGTTCGATTGCGGCGGAAGGTCCACCGGATGCGGCGGCTTTGTCGAGAGCGGCACGCACCACGCGTCTGTCGTCGACAGTGACCTTTGCGCGGTTCATGATGAGCTCGGACTTGTAAACCTCATCGGCGGAGCATTTACCCTTGCGCTTTTTCACCAGACAGTCGTAATAACGGCGGATGACCTCCATCTTTGCCGCGTACGATACAGCTTCGTCGTCGTAGATGCAGTTGCCGACCATGTTCACGCCCATGTCCGTGGGGCTCTTGTACGGGCACTCGCCGTAGATTCCCTCAAAGAGACGCCGAAGAACGGGGAAGATCTCCACGTCGCGGTTGTAGTTGACTGAGGTGGTGCCGTATGCTTCGAGATGGAACGGGTCGATCATGTTCACGTCGGAAAGGTCAACGGTTGCGGCTTCGTAAGCGATGTTGACGGGATGCGTCAGGGAGAGATTCCACACCGGGAAGGTTTCGAACTTCGCGTAGCCGGACTTGATGCCTTTCTTGCTGTCCTGATACAGCTGGGAGAGGCAGACTGCCATCTTTCCGCTTCCAGGGCCGGGCGCGGTGATGACGACGAGTTCACGGCTGGTTTCAATATATTCATTCTTCCCGTAGCCGTCCTCGCTGACGATGAGCTTCACGTTGGTCGGATAGCCGTCGATGTGGTAGTGACGGAATACCTTGATGCCGAGGGAGTGGAGACGGTTGATGAACGCGTCCGCGGATGCCTGACCGCTGTACTGCGTGATGCAGACACTGCCGACATAAAGTCCTTCTTCGCGGAAGGCGTCAATGAGACGGAGGGCGTCTATGTCGTAGGTGATCCCGAGGTCGGCACGCATTTTGTTCTGCTCGATGGCGGCGGCGGATACTACGATCACGATTTCCGCCATGTCCTTGAGGTGGAGAAGCATTCGCAGCTTGCTGTCGGGCTTGAATCCGGGCAGTACGCGGGAGGCGTGATAGTCATCGAAGAGCTTGCCGCCGAACTCCAGATAGAGCTTGCCGCCGAACTGGGAGATGCGCTCGGAGATCTTCTCGGTCTGTAACTGTATATATTTCTGGTTGTCAAAACCTTCTTTAAACATTTGGTGGCTCCTGTGTAATCAAAATCAGATTATATTATAATATAAATTGAAGGAATATTCAAGATGAATGAAGAAAATCGTGCAAAAAAAGTTGGGTGGTGAAGAAAAGCAGAAAAAACTTCAAAAAATCCCGAAAAACTTCAAAAAAAGGTATTGACAAAGGGGACGGGAAGTGGTATAATATGCAAGCTGTCAGCGAGAGACGCAGTCAGGGCAACGAAAGCAAGCGAGTTTGAAAAAAACTTCAAAAAACTTTCAAAAACCTCTTGACAAACGGATCTCACTGTGGTATAATAAAAAGGTCGCTGAGATCGAG
>JAFTPW010000226.1:0-3391 GCA_017463075.1 Clostridia bacterium | reverse complement strand
GCCATCCCATAAATTCCCGCATCGCCGGAGCAGATCATAGCGGTCAGCCTGCCGCTTTGTGCCGATTCCAGGGCCATGCGGCAGCGTTCAATTTCCTTCATCATGGGCGTTGAGATGTATTCTTTGTCCGAAAAATGCGGCTTCACAAGGTCGCAGTAGACGGTATATCCGACGATTACCTCCGCAGCTTCCAGCGCCTTTACTGCACCGACCGTCATTGTGTCATAATTGCCGGCACCGATGCCGACTACATACATTTTTTTCAAAATTCGATCCTCCATTCATTCACAGCAGCAGCAACGGTCACGCCGTCCTTCGCCGTTTTGGGGATAATAAGCGTTCCGCCGCCGCAGACAGCCGCACGTTCACAGACATTGCCGACACCAACCGTTTTGCGCACAAATTCCGATTCCGCAAATTCTCCGGGTACGGCGTTCAACTCGTCCGCCGTATAGAATACGGTCTGTGCTTTCAGAACCTTCGCGCAGGCAAGCAGTCCCGCTTCGTCGGCTTTCACGTCAATGGATGCCACACATCCGATCGCCCGGGTGTCGATACGGTGCGCTTCCAGCGTCTCCTTTACGACAGCAAAAATTGTTTCCATCGGCGTATCCCGCCGGCAGCCGATGCCGAGCGTCACGATACGCGGAATCAGGCGAAGCGCGGAGACATACGGCGAATCGGTGTGTATGCCGATGAAAATGCCGAGTTCACCGTTGCTGCAGGCGGTCAGTCCGTTCGGAAGTATCTCCGGCAAAGCAAATTCCGAGGATATCGGAACATCTGCCGTCAGAATCGCGGCGGAAACATCCTTCGCCGTTTTCATGGACGAAATCGCACAATTATGCGTGACTGCCCATGTATCGCAGGAGAATTTGCCGCTTCCGTCGGTGGCGGTGGTGATGACGGGCACTGCACCGAGCTGTGCCGCAAGATGATCTGCAAGCGCATTTGCACCGCCGATGTGACCGGACAGGATCGGGATCACAAATTTCCCCTGATCATCCAGTACCAGCACCGCCGGATCGACTGTTTTATTTTTGAGATGCGGTGCTATGTCCCGCACGGCGATGCCGCAGGCACCGATGAAAATCAGCGCGTCGTTTGCCGAAAACAGTTCTCCCATGTCCGCGCAGACGCTTTTATGGGAGGTAAATTCGTATTTTTCTGCGAATTTCGTGATCGAGTGAATATCGGATTTATCAAGATGCAGAATGTCCGCGATTCGCTGTGCAAGAACCGCTCACGCATCCGAGAAGCAGATCAGAGTCGTTTTCATTTGGTAACCTCACGGTATTCCGTCGGATAATCCGGGTGATACAGGTGGGATCGTGCGAAATCGCTGTTCAGGAATCCGCCGACAGTGATGAGCGCGGTCTTTGTGATATTGTTGGCTTTCGCGGTTTCTTCCAGCGTCGCAACGGTACAGTGGAAAACCTTTTCGTCCGGCCATGATGCCTTATAGACGATTGCCGCAGGTGCATCGGGTGCATATCCGCCGGCGATCAGCTCTTTTGTCACCTTGGCAAGAAGTCCGGTGGACAGGAACAGCACCATCGTTGCACCGTGCGCGGCAAGATCGCGGAGATTTTCCGAATCCGGGACAACCGTCTTGCCGGATGCACGGGTGATGATGACGGTCTGTGAAACGTCGGGAAGAGTATATTCCGTTTTAAGAGCCGCCGCCGCACCTGAAAATGCGCTGACACCGGGAGTGATGTCGTATTCGATGCCGAGCTTATCAAGCTCCCGCATCTGCTCACCGATGGCACCGTACAGGGACGGGTCGCCGGACTGGATGCGGACGGTGGTTTTGTTTTCTTTTTCTGCTTTTTCGATGACGGCAACGATTTCTTCAAGCGTCATTTTTCCGCTGTCGTGGATTTCGCAGTCTGCTTTGGCATAACCGAGAATTTCCGGATTCACCAGCGAACCGGCGTAAATGATCACGTCTGCTTCTTCGATATGCTTCTTTCCGCGCAGGGTAATGAGATCCGCCGCCCCGCATCCGGCTCCGATGATATGTACCATGTTAATATTCCTTTCGTATCTGTTCTAAAAGTTCGTCAGCCGCTTCGGTTCTGCCGAGAATTCCGTGGACATTTGAGAATGTCGCCGCACCAACCGTCATATTTCCCACCGGACGGTGGGTCAGGTGGAAGTGCATCCTGTTCATGATGCTGTCCATGACAGCTTGCCGCAGTCCGGCTTCGTCGAGAATGGCAAGCATATCGTCGGTCATTGCACTGTCCATAATTCTTCGTACCACTTCCGCCGACGCGCCGCACATTCCCGCATGGGAAGCGAAAATCTCCATGCGGCAGTCACCGTACCTGGAGTGGGTATTGAACATTCCGCCCGCCACCTTGATGAGCTTACCGATGTGTCCCACGAGAAGCGCGCCGCGAAATCCCAATTCCACCGCGCTGGCGAACGCATCGCCGATAAAATTGGAGGTGGTCACGGCAATTTCGTGATCAATGTGCAGGTCATTTTTGATGTAATCTGCGCCGTAGTTGCCGGGGGTGAACAGCACCACCGTCTTTCCCGATGCCGCACGCATATTCAGCTCGGTGCGGATGGTTTCCACCACGGCTTCGTCGCTCATCGGCTCCACAATGCCGGTTGTACCAAGAATGGACAGCCCGCCCACGATGCCGAGGCGGGGATTGAAGGTCTTTTTTGCAATCTCCACGCCGGCAGGTGCAGAGATGGTCACGCGAAGACCGCCTGTGTAGCCGTAATCCTCGCAGACCTGCCGTAGCTCGTCGGTAATCATCCGGCGCGGCGTGGAATTGATCGCGGCATTTCCCACCGGCTGATCCAGTCCGGGCTTGGTGACACGGCCGATGCCCTCGCCGCCGTCGATCAGGATTTCATGCGGCACATCGGTCTTTTCCACCCGCGAATACACCGTCATGCCGTTTGTCACGTCGGGATCGTCGCCGCTGTCCTTGATGATGCCGCAGGAGACGGAATTCTCCTTCCGCTCGATTTCGTGGACCGCCAGCGTCAGTCCGATGCCGCGCGGTGTCATCAGATATACCGTTTCAAGAATCTCTCCGCTAAGCAGCATGATCGCCGCCGCTTTGGATGCTGCTGCTGCACAGGAACCTGTCGTATAACCACGCCGCAGTTTCTTTCCATCTTTGGTAATGAAGCTGTCCATCATCGTGTGATCTGATACATCAGCGCAATGACGATTGCCGCCGCTACATTGGAGCCGCCCTTGCGTCCTTTGGCAACGATGTAGGGCACGCCCGCTTCCATGATGGCATCCTTGGCTTCGAGGATATTCACAAATCCCACGGGCACGCCGATGACCAGCTCTGGCCTGATCGTTCCTGCGTCAATCAGCTCACGCAGAGCGAGAAGCGCAGTCGGCGCGTTT
>JAFTPW010000225.1:0-3984 GCA_017463075.1 Clostridia bacterium | reverse complement strand
GCATGCGCGGGAGGAATTTTGCAGTTTCTCTCGCAGCCCCGGCTGACAGGACGGAAACACGCGGTAAGTATCGTCGGCAGTCACGACAGCGGTCACACTCAGGTTTCCCGTGGTCAGCGTGCCCGTCTTGTCGGTGAACAGGATATCCACGCATCCCGCCGTTTCAATTCCGACCAGACGCCGCACGAGAACGCCCGATTTCAGCATCCGCTTCATGTTTGACGAGAGCACCACGGTAATCATCATCGGCAATCCTTCCGGCACAGCGACCACGACGATGGAGATGGCAAGGGTCAGCGCCTGAATCAGCTCCTTCGCCAGCAGACGCACATCGGACAGCCGCGCCAGCGCGATTTCGGGATTCATGCCCGCGTCAAACCAGAACGCATCCGCGAGATGTACAGCGGCAACCAGTGCGGCGGAGACGTATCCGATTTTTGAAATCGTACGGGCAAGCTGGGACAGGCGGTCTTTCAAGGGACTGACCGAATCCCCGTCCGCGAGCTCCGATGCGATTGCGCCGTACATGGTAGCGTCACCGACCGCGAGAACGAGCATGACACCGCTGCCCGACGCCACATGACTGCCGCGGAGAACGTAATATCCCGCACCGGTCTTTGGCTCGGCGGATCCGGTTTTGTACAGCGCGGCAAGAACGGCGGAATCTGCGGACTTTTCCACCTTGCGGCTCTCACCGGTCAGTGCGGATTCGTCGCATCCGATGGACCCGCGCAGGATAATCCCGTCCGCCGGAACCGTGTCGCCGGGAAAGAGCTGCACCACATCATACCGCACAAGATCGGACGCCGGACAGTCGCATTCCGCACCATTCCGTATGACTTTTACCGTCGAATCGCCGAGTCTGCCGTACAGCTTTTCAAACGATGCGCCGGAGGAATGCTCGGAAATCGTCGTCACCATGGCGGAGATGAGAACGGTCAGCGCGATGCCGATACTTTCCGCCCAGTTTCTGTCGGAGAACGTGAATGCGGTGTTGATGACGAGCGCGGCGATGAGGATTTTGATGATGGGATCGTTCAGATTTGCGAGGAACTGCCGGAAAAATCCGGTCTGCTTCTGCACGGTCATCGCGTTTGAGCCATGAAGATCGCGGGAGCGGAGCACTTCCTCATCACTCAGCCCGCGGGATGCGGATGGAATAGTGACATGCTCCTGCCTGACCGGATGCATCTGTCTGCCGGCGGAGACTCTTATCGTTTCGTTCATTCTGTACCTGCCTGTGTTTTTTGCTTCATTCTATTCGGACAGGCGCAAAAAAATACGGACTCTCCGTGAGAAGAATCCGTATCAATGCTGAATTAAACGTGGTCGGCGTTGTCGACGTAGAGCGGGAGCGGGAACCATCCGCGTGCGGCGGCGGGAACCTTTGTCCATGCAGGGGAGTAAAGCCCGAAGAAGAAGGCTGCGGCTTCGAGATGACCGAGCTCGATATCGCAGTCGCCGCTGTGTTCTTCCACGTAAGGCGTGCCGTTTTCGACGTAGATCAGGAGCTTTTCTTCCTTGGCAAAACCGTTGATCTTAACGGAAATTTCGCCGTCCGCGAGATCGGTGTACGACGCCTTGAACCTGAGGAACGCGGAGACGACTTTCTTGTAGTTGAAAATGCTGTACATGTCGGAGTAATCCATGGTAGGAGCGCTGCCGATTGCCGCCGCTTTTTCCATGTGATCGGTTTCCCACGCCGCGAAGTGCATGGAAACCTTGCCGTGATGACGGACGTAATTGCGGACAACATCAACGAAGTCGTTCTCGTCCACGAGGGTCAGCTCCTGAAGTCCGCCGACAAAGTAGCCGCGGAATTGTCCGTCCTTGAGGATTGCGTATGCGGGAGAACGCCATGAATTGCAGATGTCGAGGAACTGTTCACGGGAACGCACGGTGCGCAGAGGACGGGTTGCATGGATCGCGTACATTTTGTCGAGAAGTTCGGTATCGGCGGCGGTGACCGTGTGCAGATCAAACTCGACGAAGGGAATGCCCTTGCGGTCGAAATTGTAGTTCAGGTCGCGGGCGCTGATTTCAACCCGGTAAGCGGGGCCGGAGGTTTCATAACCGAAGTGGTTGTAGCGCTGACGGATGCCGCCGAGAATGGAGTAATCAACGCCGTCGGCGATCATGCCGTCGAGAGCGAGCTTCATGCAGTCCTTCATGTACCCCTTGGAGCGGGAGTAGGGATGCACCGCTACATTGCCGATGCCGCGGCAGGTCAGCTCTTCCTCGCCTACCTTGAGCACGGAGTCGAACGCGCCGATGGCTGCCTTGAGCTTGCCGTTTTCGGTGACAACATAGTTGTTGTGGCACGGATCGCATTCGGGTCGGTACAGCTTGGGCAGGAGCTTCTTGAAGTCGGAATCGTTGCCGTTGAAGCCGAAGACGTAGTTCATGAAGTCCATGAGGTCGTCGTACATCTCAGGGGTACCGCGGCCTTTGTAAATGATGGGATCGGACATGGGAGTTTCCTTTCTGATATATGGATATATGGAAATTGAATTCTATACGGGTTCGCAGGGATAAACGGCAAATCCGGCGGATCGGAGTACGTCAGCGGCGGAGTCAAGTGCGGCTTCACTGTCGAAAAGACCGAACACGGACGGCCCGCTTCCGCTCATCATCGCGGTGATGGCACCGTTTGCGAGCAGGGTGGATTTCACCTTCGCCGCTGTCGGATGGACGGGAAAAATCGCGCGCTCGAAGGAGTTGTACAGTTTCACGGGAATTTTTCCGGCTTTCAGCGGTGCGAGCACGTCGTCGATGGAGTGACCTGCGGAATCATCCGGTGTGGAATCGAGATTGCGGAACGCTTCTGCGGTGGATACGCCGTCCCCGGGGAAGACGATGAGGATGCGGTAATTCTTCTTCGGCAGGGTCAGGGGTGTGAGAATTTCGCCGATGCCTTCGCAGATGCATGTGCCGCCGCGGATGCAGAAGGGAATGTCCGCACCGACCTTCGCGCCGATTTCGCAGAGCGTGTCAATGTCCGCACCGGTGCCGTAAAGACGGTTGAGAAGCGTCAGAACCGCCGCACCGTCCGTGGATCCTCCGGCAAGACCGGCAGCTGCGGGAATGTGCTTCTCGATGGCAATCTTCACGCCGCCGCTGATTCTGTAATAATCGAAGAACGCGCGGGCGCATTTGTGGGCGATGTTGCGTTCATCCGTCGGGATTGCGGGATCGGTACAGGTGATGGTAATGCCGGACTCCGTGCGTTCTGCACTGACCGTGTCGGACAGGCTGACCTGCTGCATGACGCTGACGAGGTCGTGGTATCCGTCGGGGCGTTTGGCGTGGACGTCGAGATACAGGTTGATTTTCGCGTATGCGGTGAGGGAAAGAATCATAGGCACCTCCGCTTTCTTCTCAGTGGATCAGCTTGATGAGGAAATTCTGCTTTGTTCCGACGGCTCCGATGGGGCACAGCTCCTGACAGCAGTAGCACCGGATGCACTTGCCGCGGTGGATTTTCGCGCGTTTTTTGCCGTTTCTCAGCGTCTCCACGGTGATTGTGTGCATCGGGCAGGAGGAGACGCATTTTCCGCATCCGATGCATTTTTTCTTCAGTATTTCAGGCTTGGTTTCAAACAGCTTCGCCAGACGTCCGCCCATGAAGTTCGGCAGATTCCGCAGGAATTTTCCCGCGCTTGTGTCCGGCGGTGTGAAATCGAACCGGGGACAGTTTTCCTTCGTCCACTGACCGATGAGGCTGATTCCGTCGAACGACCGCGGCACCAGATTCCGTTGCGCGGCGCAGTCCAGATGCAGTACCTCGCCGTCGAGCTTCATGATGTGCTCCGCTGTCACGTCCAGTGCGAACGGGGAACGCGATACCAGCAGAAGATCGGTCTTTTTCGGCACGCCGTGGGTCGGACCGTTGCCTTCCATGGAAAGCACGCCGTCGCACACCGCGATGAAGGTCTTGTTTTTCACCATATACTCCGCCAGATCGACGAGCATCTCGGAAAAATC
>JAFTPW010000224.1:0-10686 GCA_017463075.1 Clostridia bacterium | reverse complement strand
GTCGTCGAGGGTGATTTTGGGCTTCGGCGGTGTCGGATTGCCTTCGTTTGCGGGATTCGGCATCACGGGTGCGTCTTCGGCGTCATCCACGTTTGATGCCACGGACGAGCGCACGACGGATCCGGCGATATCCGCGAAGGTTTTGTCGGTGTTCGTGTACAACAGATCGAGCAGGGTTACGAAATCGCGGATGATTTCACGCGGCGTTATCATTTTTTCAGCACCCTCGCGGGTCAGGGATGAGGTCAGAAAATCGCGGATGTCGGTGTCCGTGATGCGGTCGGACGGAGTCCATTTGTGGTATTCGCCGTGCAGTGCGGTCAGACGGAGCACCAGCGCGAGCAGCTCACTGTCGGACAGGCGGCGCAGTCGGATCACGGGCTGCATCAGGGAACGCAGTTCACCACCGCCGAACCGACCGTCCGCGAGGCGGCTCCGGAGTGCTTCGTAGCTGTAAAGTCCGCGTCTGCTGTCCTCGAGAAACTGGGGAGTCCCGCCGAAGACGATCATGAGCCCCGGCGCGCGTCCCTGCATGGTGTCGTTGAACATGGCGAGGATTTTTTCGTAGTTGTTCTCGCGCGAGATGCGGTTCGGGATTTTGTAAAGATTCACGCATTCGTCGATGTAGACGCACAGTCCGCTGTATCCGACGAGGCGCACGAACGCGGTGAACAGCTTGAGGTAGTCGTACCAGTTGTCGTCGCCGATGACGGAGAGGGAGCGGATTCCGGTCGCGGAGCGTGCTTCCGTGCGGGTGCCGTATTCGCCGCGGAGCCATTTCAGGCATGCGGACTGCTTCATGTCGTCGTCGGTGAGCCACGCATTGTAGTATTCGCGGAGCACGGACGCAAAGTCGAAGCCGCCCACATCCGCCTCAAGCTCGCGCAGATTCTTCATGATCCGCCGTCCGAACTCGGAGTTGTACGCTTCCGTGGTCGCATCGTATCCTTCCGCGGTCAGTTCAGCCCCGATGTTCGTGAACCATTTGCCGAGAATCACGGGGAGTGCGCCGCCGTCCGGAGAGGATTTGCACGCGATGTTCTTCATCAGCTCACGGAAGGTGGCAAGTCCGCTGTTTGAGCCGCCGGAGAGCTTGCGTTCGGGTGAGAGATCGCAGTCCGCGGTGATGAATCCTTTGTCAAGGGCATATCCGCGGGACAGCTGGATTAAGAAGCTCTTGCCGGAGCCGTAGCGTCCGATGATGAACTTGGTCGCGCCTTCGCCGTCGGAGACACGGTCGAGGGATGTCGTCAGCGATTCGATCTCCTCAGTGCGTCCGATGGCGATATACGGTGCGCCGGAACGCGGAACAACACCCGCCGACAGGGACGACAGCAGGGTTCCGAGAATGCGCTTGGGTACTTTGGTTACGGTATTGTTTTGTGTTACAGCCACTGTTCAACATCCTCTCTGTAATCTTCTATGAGTGCGAATCCGGCACCGCTGTCCTCGAGAACAACATCGCCCAGCTCGTCGAGGAAGACGGTGTTGATCCGGTCGGCGGCTTCTCCTTCGTAAAGTCCGCGTTCACGGCACCACGCGCGGAATCTTCCTTCAAGTGCGGCGGCAAGTCCCTCGCGGATGAGGTCGTCGGATTCTGTATTGTTTGTTTCTGTTGTATCGTCTGCTGCGGGAGCTTCCGGCATGTCGGGCACATCGGGTTCGGGGACTTCCATCACTGGGATTTCGTCGTCCACGGTCATTTCGCCGTCCACGGTCACGCTTTCATCCGGATCGTACTCCGGAACATGCACAGCTTCGTGGTATTCGTCGCCTGTGAGCCGGCTGGTATTCACCCACGACTCCTGCTCGATGGCAAGCGCGGCGGAGAAATCGAACCCGGAATCCTCCGATTCGTAGTTTTTCATGTAGTCGGCGGGCATATACGCGTCCTCTGCCGGGCGTTTCTGCTTTTTCTCCGGGATCAGCGGCGCGAAGTACCGGTCAATCACTGCCATGTCCTCTGCGGCAATGCGGTCCACGCCGAGCTTGGCTTTCACGCCGACAGCCTGACGGAGCTTGTTTTCCGCATATTTCACGAGGAACGTCACGCATTCCCGGAAATCCGCGCGGCGCGTGAACGAACGGAATTCCAGATCGATCCGCCGCTTGATGCCGGAGGAAACAATCGCACCGCAGTAGCTGTCGCGGGTCATTTTGTACGTGCGGTCAAAGGGGAAAATGCCGCGGCGGGATCTGTACTGTTCGGCGAGTGCTGTGGAAACCGCCTTCGGGATGTGCTCCTCGTATGCGTCCCGGTTCGGATTGTAGTAGCGCGAGGAACGGAAATCGTAGTCGGAGGACACTTCAATCAGGATATGTCCGATTTCGTCAAGTTCATTCTCGCTCAGGTTCAGGTAAAATTCCTTGAACTGCGCCTTCGGGACAATTTCGCGCAGAATCGGCAGAATCTCACGCGGGAGCGGCTGTGCGTGGATCATGCAGTAGTCCGCGAACCACTCGCAGAGAAGCGAATCCAGCCGCGGAATCGTCCCACGGTAGCCGAGCCAGATTCTTGTCAGCAGCTTCACGCCGTCCGCGGGCAGGATGACGTCCGGGAGATTGATGATTTCGTAAATGTATAAGAGAATATACGGCATGTCGCACGCGGGTGTTCTGCCCAGCCGGATGTTTTCACGCACCCAGCGGTAGGTTTCCACCTGCTTTGCCGTCATATGCGCGTACTGCGGGACGTAGGAGAAGAACGGCTCCGGGTTCAGCGAGGCATCGGGCGGATTGACGGGACGCGAATCGTGGCTCAGCCGGGCATCCGTTGCAAACCGTCCGTAGAACTCCACTTCGGATTCCCACAGCCGTACGTCGATTTTATCAATCAGGAATCCGTCCGGGGCATACGAGCGCACAAGGCTGTCCTCGGGATTCATCACGCGCTTTTTCGGCGTCGGCGGAGCCTGCTTCTTTACGGCAGTGCGTCTGCGGTAGTCCGAGGTTGCAATGGAGCGCGGCCCGTCGACGGTGTTCACAACCCGACCGGCTGAGGAGGTGTGCTTTGCCATGAACTCCTCGCGCGGGATGATTTTCTCAGCCGCCGCGGTTTTCACGGGAGTCTCACGCACTTCGGGATCTGCTGCGCCGATGTCGGTCACGGTGAGGGAGTGGTCCTTGAAATCCGGCCTGGCGTACACCTTCGGCTTCGGTTTGCCGAGATCCCAGAAATCGTCCGTGCGGGATTCGCGCTGTGCCGGTTCTGCCGTGCGGGATACGCGGTCAACGGAGGAGAGGGAGTCCACTTCAAGCTCCACGGCGGGAAGATCCTCAATGACGACGCCGGTGTCCGATGGGGCAGTTGTCCCGGGAACTCCCCCGAGGGATGCGCGCACTTTCTCCCGTACCGTTCTCCGGATCTCATCCGCGAGCGATTCGGGAGACTGGGGTGCGCGATCGTTTTTCTTTCTGTTTTCCGCCATGCCGTGCCCTCCTTTGTGCGGTAAGTATGTCATAAGCAAACATTAGTTCGGAATAAACCATTATACCATATTCATTCACCGGTGTCAAGAAAAACACCTGTCCGGAAAGCGGAAATCAAAGGAAAAACTTTACCAAAAAATCCGCCGCATTTGTGTACACTGCGCGTATTGCGTTTTACGGCGATATATGATATAATAGTAAGTTACCCTCGTTCCGCATGCGCCCGGATGTGAAAAAATCCGCATGTGCGTGTATATTGTTTTTCAGCCGAAACGATTGCGTGAATAAGCGGTGCATACGAAGGATAATTTTTCAGCGGAGTTAAAAAATAGCGATTACCGTCCGGCGGGTACAATATGAGCGGAATTGAGCGGATTCGGTACGGATTTGCAAATTAACAGAAAATTCACATGATTGACAAGGAGTGGATACAGAAGATTGTTATAATATCACACGTGTGTTTGACGAATGATGAGGTGAATATATATTCGCCGTATTTTATGCGGAGCGGATGAATATTCACGGCAGCGACGAAGAAAGGAGAAACTATGCCGCTGGTTTATTATCCGGAGTGCAGCAGGGAAGCTGTCCTGCCGGTATATCTCACGGGCGTGGGAACGGACTACAAGCAGGAATCCGTGGCGCGCCCTACCCTGACCGATCCGCAGATTTTGATTTCCGCAGCCGGAACGGGTTATGTCACCGTCGGAGAAGAAACATTTGAGCTTCCCGCGGGAACGGGCTTCTATCTCGGACGCGGCGTGGATTATCATTACCGCCCCAAAGCCGGAAGCGACTGGCGCGTGGACTGGGTCACCTTCGTCATTTCCTCCGATGAGCTCCGCGGCGCGCTGTTTACCGCTCAGGATTACGCCCAGCTCCGGATCCAGAATCCCGATGCCGTGCATAAAACCTTCCGCCAGCTTTTCGACACCGTCTCCCTTGACCGCGAATACGGTGCCTTCACTGCCTCCGCGATGCTGTACTCCATGCTCATCGAGTTCAACCGGAGCGTCTCCGAAATTCCCGCGATGCCGACCTGCAAGAGTCCCGCAATCCAGTCCGTGCTTGATTATATTGAAGCGCACTACGCGGAGGAAATTGCCCTCGAGGATCTGTGCAGTGCTGCCGGCGGACTGAGTGAGCAGTATCTCTGCCGTCTCTTCAAGGCGTCCGTCGGGCTGCGTCCCATCGAGTACATCCTGCGCAAGCGGATTGACATCGCGCGTTCGTACCTCGACAAAACCGATCTTCCCATCACGGATATCGCCGTCAAGTGCGGCTTCAACAATACAAGCTACTTCTACCGCAACTTCAAGAAATTCACCGGTACCAGTCCCTTGACCTACCGTGCCGCGGCATTGAAGGATCAGGGCTGATTCCGGAAATCCAATATTTCTTTCGGAAAGGATCAGAACCATGGCAAAAATCATTCTTTTTGACGGCACGAATACCGATCAGTGGACGAAGCGGGACGGCTCTCCCATCGACTGGATCGTTGAAGACGGTGCCATGACCGTGAAGCACGGGGACATCGTTTCCAAAGCAGTCTGCGGCGACGCTCACATCCACGTGGAATGGCGCGAACCGGATATGCCCGAAGCATCCGGTCAGTGGAAGGGCAACAGCGGCGTGTACATCCACGGATGCTACGAGCTTCAGGTGCTGGACTCCTACGGAATTGAGAAGCCCGGCATGGACGACTGCGGCGCGATTTATTCCGTGTATGCACCTCTCACCAATGCATGCAGACCCGCGCTGGAATGGCAGACCTACGATATCTACCTCCGTGCGCCCCGCTTTGACGCCGACGGAAACGTCACGGAGAACGCAAGAGTCACGATTCTGCAAAACGGCGTGTGCATCCAGAACAACATCGAGCTGTGGCGTACCACTCCCGGCGGTGTCGGCGACAGGAAGGTGGCTGAGGGTCCGCTTCTGTTACAGGATCACGGCAATCCCGTCTCCTTCCGGAACATCTGGATGGAAACTCTGTAAATCCAATAACAGCGGAAGGGCTTCGCGTGAGGTTCTTCCGCTTTTTTCGTATAAAAAACAAAAAATTGTACGCAAACTCTTGACAACTCATTATTCCTGTGCTATAATCTTTCCCATCTTCCATAACCCAAATGCATCGACGGGGATAAGGATACCGCAGATTCTCGCAGAGAGCCGTCACGGATTCGTTCCATGGTGAAAGACGGCAGATGAAACGATATTCACTCACCCCCAAGCAGCCGCCCGAACTTCCGCAGACCGGAACAGTAGACGCGGACGGAAGCTCACCGTTACATGGGCAGGGCATCATGTCGTGCCTGAAAAGAGGGTATTTTTATACCGAAAAAGAGTGGTACCACGAGGATTTACGCCGCGTCTCTTTCCTGAGAAGAGATGTCGGTGCTTTTTGTTTTTCCGGACAGATTGTCATCCGGAACTCCGGTGCTCCTCAGACAGAAAATAATAAAACTATCTTAAATATTTCACAGAATCAGAAATTTACCCGGAGGTAAATCAACATGAAACTTTCTTTCTCCACCCTCGGCTGTCCCGATTACGACTGGACCGAGATTTATACGCTGGCAAAGGACTGCGGCTTCCACGGGATCGAACTCCGCGGACTCGGCGGCGATATTTTCTCCGTACATGCGTCCCCGTTCCGTCCTGAAAATCTCGCAGAAACCAAGGCAACCCTCAGAAGACTCAAGCTCGAAATCTGCTGCCTGTCCTCCGGATGCGCTCTGAAATTCGTCGACCAGCGCGAGGAAACCATCGAAGAGCTCAAGGAATACATCGCGCTCGCAGCCGCACTGGGAACGCCCTACATCCGCGTGCTCGGGGATCTCAAGGCAGAGCCGGAAGAGGATTTCCCAGATGAATACGTCATCGAACCCATGAAGGTGCTCGCTCCCATCGCGGAAGAAGCAGGCGTCACCCTCCTCATCGAAACCAACGGCGTGTACTCCGATACCGCAAGACTCGCGGACGTTCTCGCAAGAATCGGAAGCGACGCGGTTGCCGCTCTCTGGGACTGGAATCATCCCTACCGCTACAACAACGAATCTCCCGAAACCACCATCAAGAACCTCGGCGCGTTCATCAAGCACTGCCACATCAAGGACTCCGTGGTGGAAGACGGTCAGGTTGTGTACAAGCTGGTCGGTGAAGGGGATCTGCCCAAGATGGAAGAGTACATGAAGGCGCTCCGTTCCCTCAATTACGAAGGCTACATCTCCCTCGAATGGCTCAAGCAGTACGCGCCGAACCTCACCGAAGCCGGCATCGTATTCCCGCACTACGTACACTTCATGTCCCAGTACCTCGATAACAAGGGTGACGCCGGACGTCTTCAGATGAGCAGACGCGGCGACGGTTACTTCGTATGGGAAAAGGACACCCTCATCGATCTCACCTTCCCGCAGGTTCTCGACCGCATGTGCGAGGAATTCCCGGATCAGTGGGCGTTCCGTTATACCGAAATGGACTACAACCGTACCTATCCCGAATTCCGTGACGACGTCGACAACTTCGCGCGTGCTCTCATTTCCATGGGCGTCAAGCAGGGTGACCACGTTGCAATCTGGGCGACCAATGTACCGCAGTGGTTCATTACCTTCTGGGCTTCCGTCAAGATCGGCGCAGTCCTCGTCACCGTAAACACCGCATACAAGATTCACGAAGCCGAATACCTGCTCCGTCAGAGCGATACCCACACCCTCGTCATGACCGACGGCTACAAGGACTCCGACTATGTGGGCATCATCAAAGAACTCATTCCCGAACTCGCTGACCACGAAGCCGGCAAGCCCATCCACTCCCGCAAGCTGCCCTTCCTCAGAAATATCATCACCGTTGAATCCAAGCAGCCCGGATGCATGACCTGGGACGAAGCCAACG
Source organism: Clostridia bacterium (assembly GCA_017463075.1). Taxonomy (GTDB): domain Bacteria; phylum Bacillota; class Clostridia; order Oscillospirales; family CAG-272; genus UMGS1696. Next base: position 3,363 of record JAFTPW010000224.1, on the reverse strand, counting down.
CAATGGCGGAAAAGACTCCCATCGAAGCCGTTTACCGCCGCGCCGCAATGATTAACAAGCACGACGTCTGCAACATGCAGTACACCTCCGGCACCACGGGATTCCCGAAGGGCGTTATGCTCACCCACTACAACATCGTCAACGACGGCAAGTCCATCGGCGACCGCATGGATCTCTCCACTGCCGACAGAATGATGATTCAGGTGCCCATGTTCCACTGCTTCGGCATGGTTCTGGCAATGACCGCATCCATGACCCACGGCGTAACCATGTGCCCGATCACGGCGTTCTCTCCGAGAAAGGGGCTGCACTGCATCAATCAGGAAAAGATCACTGCATTCCACGGCGTACCCACCATGTTCATCGCAATGCTCGGTCACGAAGACTTCGACAAGACCGACTTCAGCCATATGAGAACCGGTATCATGGCGGGCTCTCCCTGTCCCGTCAAGGTCATGCAGGAAGTAATCGACAAGATGCACATGACCGAAATCACCATCGTGTACGGTCAGACCGAAGCGGCTCCCGGATGCACCCAGAGCTCCATTGACGACTCCATTGAAACCCGCGTCAATACCGTGGGACGTGCCTTCTACGGCGTCGAATGCAAGATCGTTGACCCCGAAACCGGCGCGGATCTGCCCGATGACGTCGACGGCGAATTCGTTGCCCGCGGCTACAATATCATGAAGGGCTACTACAAGATGCCCGAAGCAACCGCTGCTGCCATCGACAAGGACGGCTGGCTCCACACCGGTGACCTCGCAAGAAGACTCCCGGACGGCAACTACAAAATCACCGGCCGTATCAAGGACATGATTATCCGCGGCGGCGAAAACATCTACCCCAAGGAAATCGAAGACTTCATCTACACCTATCCGAAGGTTAAGGACGTTCAGGTCATCGGCGTTCCCGACAAGCAGTACGGGGAAGAAATCATGGCGTGCGTCATCAAGCAGGACGGCGTCGAATGCACCGCTGAGGAAATCAAGGAATACGTCATGTCCCATATGGCAAAGCACAAGACTCCCAGATACGTCATGTTCGTCGACAGCTTCCCGATGAACGCGGCGGGCAAGATCCTCAAGTACAAGATGCGCGAGGACGCAAAGAAGCTCCCCGAATTCCAGGAAGCCGCAAAAATCGTGACTGCGTAAATTGTAATTTATATTGATGCGTGACGCGTCCTGTGGTATAATTGAGTCAAATCAATTGCCGCAGGGCGCGTTTTTGCGCATGTGCTGCATGGAGCGGAGGTAACAGGATGAAATACAGCCATAAAATCATCGACGGGCATTACCATATTCTTGAGGGATGGCAGAATCACGCCGGACAGGATTTTGTCGGGTCCGCGCGGGCGTATCTTGACAGCCGGGGATTTGAGAGCCTCAATGTCTGCGCCGTGCCGTTTCTCGGGGAATACAGAACCGACGTGTCGAACAATATCCTCGCCGCACTCGCGAAGGTGCATATCCCGCAGCTGTACATCCACGGCGGTCTGGTGTACGATGCGGATTCTGTGCCCGTGACGGATCCGGGTGAGCAGTACCGGGAGCTCATGGAAATCGGCTTTGACGGAATCAAGATGCTCGAGACCAAACCCTCGGAAATCCGGCGGCTCGGACGTTCTGTGGCGGATCCGCTGTTTGCGCCGTGGTTTGACGCCATCGAACGGGACGGCACCCACATGGTCTGGCACGTTGCCGATCCGGCGCATTTCTGGATCCGGGAATACGTCTCGCAGGAGTTCGTTGACCGCGGCTGGTTCTACGGCGACGGCACATTCCCGTCAAAGGAGGAGATTTACGGGCAGGTCTTCGCGGTGCTGGAGCGGCATCCGATGCTGAAGGTCACGTTCGCGCACTTCTTCTTCATGGGAGACGAGCCGCAGAGACTGGAGGACGTGTTCCGGCAATACCCCAACGTGAACGTCGATATCACGCCCGGATGGGAGATGTACGCCGCCTTCGCACGGGATCCGGAATTCTGGCGCGCCTTCTTTGTGAAATACGCTGACCGCATCGGATTCGGCACGGATTCGGGTGATGAGTCCGCGGGCTCGGCTGGGATTCCCGATATCGTGTACCGCTTCCTCACGACACGCGACGAGCAGGAGATCTGGGGCATCCGCTTCCCGGGCATTGCACTGGACGACGCAAGCCTTGAGAAAATCCTCCGCACCAACTTCCTTGACCGAGTCGGAAGCAGGCCGAAGCCGGTGAACCGCGATGCGCTCAGACGCTATATCGCAAAATACCGCCGTCTCATAGCGGATGACAGCCTGCGGGAACGGATTGACAGCGCCGCGGCTGAACTGTGAGGCATATTCAGATGCACATAAATATAATATTGAAGGAAACGTTATGAAAAAAGTTCTCATCATCGACGGTCAGGGCGGCAGAATCGGTCGTGCCCTCGTCGAACAGCTCGCACCGTATGCCGACCGACTCGATCTCTACGCCGTCGGAACCAACGGAATCGCCACGTCGAATATGCTCAAGGGCGGAAACGTCAAGGCGGCGACCGGCGAAAACTCCATCCTCGTCCTCGCGAAAAAAGCCGATATCATCACCGGGCCTCTCGGGATCATCATCGCGGACGCCATGCTCGGGGAAATCACACCCGCCGCAGCCTGTGCCGTATCCTCAGCCGACGCCGCCCGCGTGCTCGTTCCGATGAACAAAACACAGTGCGACAACATCGTCGTCGGCGTGAAGGATGTCCCGCTGAGCGCCCTGATCGAGCAGGCGAAGGACGAAATTCTCCGGCTCGCGGAGGTGTGACGGTGGAAATTTGCATCAAACCCATGGAAACCGAAGCCGAAATCCTCGGAAAAGGGTACGTTCATTGGAAAAGCTGGCAGGAAACCTATCCCACACTTGTCGGGGAAGACTATCTCGCCGCCATGACGCTTGAGAAATGCCAAAAAACCGCGCTCCGCTGGCGGGACAACATCCTCGTCGCAAAGGACGGGGAGAATGTCGTGGGATTTGCCGGATACGGCGCGTACCGTGATGACACCATGCCCGGATGCGGCGAAGTGTACGCGATCTACCTTCTTGCAGAGTACCACGGACAGGGCATCGGATACCGCCTCATGAACGCCGCCATGGAGGAGCTCCGGGAGTACCCGAAAATCGCCCTCTGGGTTCTCAGAGGCAACACCCGCGCCATCCGGTTCTATGAAAAATACGGCTTCACCTTCGACGGCGCGGAACTCGAGACCACCCTCGGCATCCCGTGCACCGAACAGCGCATGATATACCAAAGATGAAATCCACCTGCCCCGCGCGGGTGTTTTTCTATTGCAAATCCCGTGCGTTGCTGATATAATAGTATTGCAGGGATGCAGTGTGAAATTTC
>JAFTPW010000223.1:0-4349 GCA_017463075.1 Clostridia bacterium | reverse complement strand
GTCAATATGTGGATCAGACACGACGCATATCTCCAGCGTGAGGGCAGGATGATCCGCGCATGGCTCCCGTTCCCGTGCGAATGCGAAGAACAGAGCGATATCAGGCTTCTCTCCGTTTCCCATCCCAACTATTACGTCAGCAATGCCGATACCCGTACCGTCTATGCCGAGTTTCCGTATCATAAGGACGAAAAGTTCGAGATCACCTTCTCCTTCACCAATACCGCACGGTATAAGGAGCTGGATTTCGACGCCGCAAAGAACGATGTCCCGCCGGCACTGAAATGCTATACCGAGGAGTACGAGCCCCATATCATCTTCACGCCGTACCTGAAAAAGCTCGCCGCATACCTCAAGGGCAGCGAAACCAATCACTTGAAAATCGCACGCCGGTTCTACGACTACGTCACCAACCACGTCAAGTACAGCTTCGTCCGCGAATACCGCCTGTTCGACAATATCCCCATGTACGCAGCTGTCAACGGCCGGGGCGACTGCGGCGTGATGGCACTGCTGTTCGTGACCCTGTGCAGAATCGCCGGAATCCCCGCAAAGTGGCAGTCCGGCAACGCGTGCTATCCCAACCGTGTCGCATGCCATGACTGGGCGAAATTCTACGTCGAACCGTGGGGCTGGATGCACGTCGACTGCTCCTACGGCGGAAGCGCACTGAGAAACGGCGATCTGGAAACGTGGAACTGGTTCTTCGGCAATCTTGACCCCTTCCGCTTCATCGCATGCAACGCGTTCCAGACCGAGGCGGACCCGAAGAAGAAGTACATGCGCATCGAACCGTACGACAACCAGGTCGGCGAGCTCGAATACTAGGATGAATGGCTCACATGGAACGACGTCGAGACGTACAAGGGTACCGTCGAAGCGCATCGGGTGGAGTGATCCCGTAACTGAATAACAACAGCCGGAGGAATCGCGTGGTTTCTCCGGTTTTTTCGCGGAATGAGGAAAACTCTCGCGAAACGATAGCCCGGCTCTCCACCTTCTCGGTTGCATCCGGCGGCGGAATCGGGTATAATGAACTCACGGAACCGGTTCCGAATCACAAAACGGGAGAACAACATGAAACTGAGCGAAAACATCAAAAAACTGCGGCGGGAGCGGGAGATTACACAGGAGGATCTGGCTGAAATGCTCGGCATCTCTGCACAGGCGGTCAGCCATTGGGAATGCGGACGTACCATGCCCGACGTGACCCAGCTCCCGGTGCTGGCGAATGTGTTTGAAGTCACCACGGACGAGCTGCTCGGCGTCGATGTCGCATCCAAGGCGAAGCGGATTGAAGAAATACGGAAACAGGCGCAGTCGGTCAACCGGCAGGAAGCACTGGGAATTTTCCGGCAGGGCGTGGAGGAGTATCCCGATTCCCATCAGCTGCTGTGCGATTACGCGTGGGAGCTGTACTGGAACACCGGTGACGATGAACTTAAACGGAAAACGGGGAAGATCATTGCAGGATATATCGACCGGATTCTGCGGACCTGTACGGATACCAAGGTGCGGAATCTGACAACGGATCTTGCCTGCCGGGTCTATCCGCTGATCGGACGGCGTGAGGATGCTCTTGCACTGGCGGAAAGCATGGACAGCGCAGTCACAAAACTCGATCTTCTGCCGCTGATTCTGGAAGGACGGGAGAAAATGGACGCTCTGCGGGAGCAGTATATGGTTCACCTGACCTGCGGACTGGATACCGCGGCATACTATTTCAAGCAGAAGGACGGGAACGGCAGTTATTATTTCCCGGAGGACGAGCGAATGCAGGCGCTTGAAAAGATTCTCGGAATCTACCGCCTCCTGTACGAGGACGGGGATTACCTGTTTGAAGCGCAGAGCGTTCAGAGCGTGTGTGCCTCTGCCGCATGGCACTGCGTAACCCATGGAGCGTATGAAAAGGCAGTCGGATACGCCGTGAAATCTGCGGAATGTGCCGTGCAGTTCGATCATACCTCGTCGGAGCAGGTGCATACCTCCCTCATGCCGCGCGGAAAACACTCGGAAGAGGCATGGCGGAACGGTGCGCACAACAATTGTCATGAACTGCTGGCATACTACCGCGGTGACGAGGATTTTTACCCCGTCCGTGAAGATGAGCGGTTCGTGAACATGCTGAAACTTCTGGAAGATAACGCAGAATAACACAAAACAGCCGAAGGATACCCACGCGGGATACGCCTCCGGCTGATTTTCTTTCAAAATGAAAAAACACCCGCATAAAGCAGATGTTCGCGTACCAAAGATATAGTTTGTACGAACCGTCAGCCGATGCACTTCGTGAATCTGTGCTATACTCCACCCTCGTGGGATGTCGTACAGTTTAGACTTCAAAAACGCCGAGCCTGGCTGTCGGACTCCGACTGGAAACATTGGGGCTCGAACCCGCACCCACTCTTTCAGAGATGGGTGAAAAGTTCCCCTGCTGTTTGTTTTTGGAATATAATGCATCTGTGCCGATGAACGAATCCTCAGAACTGACGTCAGTCTGCGGAACTTTTATTTGTGTTCTCGTCCGCCAAAAGCATAAAACTCCCCACACCTGCGGCATGAGGAGTTTTATGGAAACATTGGGGCTCGAACCCAAGACCTCTCGGATGTGAACCGAACGCTCTGACCAACTGAGCTATGCTTCCGTCTTTCTGGTACATGGGAATTATAGCACAATCATCGCCGCCGCGCAAGGGGTTTCACAAAGTTTTCACAGACTTCTGTACGACTTTTTTCGCGGAACTGCTGTCTTCCTGCATTTTCATATAAAATTTAAATAAAAATCATCAAAAACACTTGATTGCCCGCGATATTGATGTATAATAGTACATGAATAATGGCGAATTGTCTGCATTCGGGCGCGTCTTCTGCCGTCCGGTGCATCTGGAGTATCGATGAAATTATTAACACAGTTAAAAAACTATAAACAAACGCGGGAGGAAGAACGCGAGCGCGCGGCGGAATCCGAGATGGAGCTGGACGGCTCGAAGGCGGATTTTGCGGGCGGTCTGTTCATCAACTCGCTCGACGACCTGACCGAGGACGATATCGAGCTCAGTCCCGCCGCCGCCGCGAAAAAGGGCATTTCCCCGTTCGAGATCGCAAGACGGTGCATTTTCTGGCTCTGTCTCGTCGTGTTCATCGTCAGCTGCGGTCTGCTCATCCAGAACATGATCGACAAACAGCGCAGTGCGGAAATCTACGCCCAGCTTCAGGAGGAATTCTTCTCGTCCGGGTTCAATTTCAGCGACATCGACGCGTTCAAGCCCGAGGAAGGCGAGGTCAGCTACCTTTCCGGCGACACCGAAGGGCAGTCCATGGTGAGTCTCACCGACCGCATCGCCGGAATCGAGCAGGAAATGGCGCAGGCCGCATCCACTGCCGTACAGAAGAACAACAACGAAGTCCTCGAGCGCATGCGTGCCGGAATCGCATCCCTCGCGCAGATCAATCCCGATATCTACGGCTGGATCAGCATCGAGGGCACGACGATTGACTACCCGCTGGTGCAGGGCGAGGACAACGACTACTACCTCAACCACGCGTACACCGGCGAATTCCTCCCGAACGGTTCCATTTTCGTGGACTACCGCAACTATGAGGACATCACGAAGAATTTCAACACCGTCATGTACGGGCATAATATCACCACCGGCGCCATGTTCCACGACGTCGAGAAATTCATCAAGGACGTGAACTACTTCAACGACGTCACGATCAATATCTACACCAACGACGGCATTTTCATCTACGAGCCGTTCTCGGTGTACAAGACCCGCATGGACTACAACTACTTCAAGACGGGATTCAAGACGACGGACGAATTCCTCGCGTTCTGCGAAGAGGTCAAGGGCAACTCCAAGCTCGAGAAGGAAATGACCTTCACCGAAACCGACCGGATCATCACGATGTCCACGTGTACGAACATCATCCAGTCCGAGCGGTACGCCCTTCACGCGAAGCTCATCAAGGCGATTACGGAGTGAAACCGGCAGGAGAAGACGATGTCTTTGACTTCAGGAAAACGGGATTATTCGTAGGGACCGGCGTCCTCGACGGTCCTTCAAAAAATTTCAGCCATATGTCATTTTGCAATAGAAATGAACGCAATCTATGTCTTGTGTAACGGACCGTCGGGGACGCCGGTCCCTACTATTATATCATTTTCATATGTATCACATCGCAAAAACATTAAGTCAATGACATTGGGAATAGCCACCCAAACAGGACACAACAAAATTCAATCATATATTAAAAAGTACCACAATGACCACCATCTTCAACATCATCACCTGTCCCGTGTGCGGCGGGGATCTGCGGCGTGAGAACCGCTCCCTTGTGTGTGCATC
>JAFTPW010000222.1:0-5223 GCA_017463075.1 Clostridia bacterium | reverse complement strand
GCTGGTTTCAGGATTCACGGCGGCGGGATTCACGAAAGCCTACCGTCTGATCCGGCATTTTGTGAAAAAAACGCTCGCGCGTGTGCCGTTCATGCTGAAAATCGTGCTGATCTTCACGCTGTCCGCCTGTGTCGGTGTGGTATCCGCCGCGTGCATCGGCTCCGGACATCACCTGATCGAATCGCTCCTTGACGCCGGAAACGTGACGCTCCTGCTTCAGCTGATCCTGCTCGTGCGTGCACTGCTCCTGCTTCTGGCAAACAACGCGGACGTGACCGGCGGTCTGTTCGTACCTCAGCTTGCGTTCGGTGCCATTGTCGGTGCGCTGTGCGGCAAGGCGTTCGTGATGATGGGACTGCTTCCCGAAGCGTACTACCCCGTCATGGTCGTCATCGGCATCGCGTCCTACCTGAGTGCATCGTCCCGGACTCCGCTGATCGCACTTGCGTTTTCGCTTGAAGCACTCGACGGCCTGAGCAATCTTCTGCCCATCGCCGCGGCGGTCACCGTTTCCTTCCTCGTGATCGAAACGCTCGGCATGACTGCGTTCACTGACATCGTCATCGAAAGCAAAACCGAAGCGCACAACCACGGCAAGGAACCGTGCATCGTGGATACCGAGCTGACCGTTGCGCCCGGCTCGTTCGTCTGCGGCAAGGAGGCGCGCGATCTCCTGCTCCCTCCGACCTGCATGATCCTGTCGATCCACAAAAATGCCGCGTTCCACGTTCCGTCCGCAGGTATTACCGAAGGCGATGTGCTCCGCGTTCACTACCGGACGTATGATCCCGAGGAAACCATGCGGCAGCTCGAAGCTCTTGTCGGACCTCAGCCAGATCGGCATGACGCAAACATCAGCCGGGACAGCGAGAACGACGAAATTCCCGAATTATAACGCAAAACTCCGATTCACCGGTATCATCCCGATGATCGGAGTTTTTTGATTCTCAGATTCTGTATTTCAGGTTCCTGTCAAATGACATGCGGAAGTCGATTGCGGGATCGGGCGGGCAGGTATCCCATGCTTCGTCCAGCAGAGTCTGCATCGCCGCTTCGTCGTTCACGTCCACACCGCGTTCCTTCGCCATCTTCCGCGCGCAGAATTCGAACCACAGGTCGGTCAGCGAGCATTCACCCTCACGGATGTCGTGGTGTTCCTCTTTGAAGAAGCCGGCCAGCCATCCGAGGTGATCGAGCTTGAGCGCCGCACGTGCCGCCGTGATCCGGATGCGGTCAACGTTCCGGCAGGATTCGGGCATGGATTCAAACAGATTCCACAGCTTTTCGAACTTGCGCCACGCACCGAGAACGCCGAGATATTCGGATGCCAGCGCGAAATCATCGTATGCACCGGGCGTTTCCATGGCGAGATCGTAGTACCGCTCCGCTTCATCGTTGTCACCGTCCCGCAGGGCAAGAATTGCCAGATTCCGGTATGCCCACACGTTCGGTGTCAGCGCAGCAGATTCGAGCCACATCTGACGCGCGCGTTCGGTACGGCGTTTGTCGTCCTCTTCGTCGCAGGCATTGTTCGCCGTTTTCGTCAGATCCGCCCATTCGTACTCGGCAACCCCGCAGTGGTAGAGGCTGTACCATGTCCTTCCGCCGTCTTTTTCGAGCGATTCCTCCATCATCGGGAGCCATCTGCCGCTTATCATGTAGGAATCGGGAATCACTCGGACGCTCTCGTTCGGGAGGACACCGGTTTTCAGCAGGCTGAGCCACGGGTATTCGGTTTTTGTAATGCTGAATTCCGGGAAACACATCGACACAGGCGGCATCCCTTCCCCGGCTTTTTCCATGCGGATTGTTTCCAGCGCACCGAAACCGGAGCCGCAGTGAACGATATCCGCCGGCGTCACGGGTGTTCCTGCTAGCTGCTTCATCTTTCCATCCAGCGCATAAATGCCGTCGGATGAGACAATTCCGGCGAGATTTTCGTCAAAATAGCCGCATGCTTCGTCGAAATCACGGCAGAACAGCCGATCCGGATCGAGCTTCACGCCGCCGAAGACCTGCGTCCATTCGTAAACGCCGTGCGCGGGCAGAATTTTGTCGTGGAGCTGGGACGGTGCGATGCCTGCCTGAATTTCCGCGTAGTAACCCGTGCCTTCGCCGTCGGAGAGAAATTCCTGCCACCGCTTGCCCGCACGGTGATTGCCCCATGCGAACAGTTTTTTGTAGTACAGCGGTGCCGTGGAGCGTTCGTAGAAGACCAGACCGTTCTCATACGCGGCGGCTTCCCATGTGCTCTCGCCTTCGAAATTTTCCTGAATGAAGTAGTCGAAGCTCCGCGTCGCGTTGGAGGGATAGGTCACATCCGCGCCGGGCATCGCGTCAATGTACGGCAGACGCTCGTAATCGCATCCGCCGGTGAAGGAAATCACATTTTTACCGGAGGACAGCACGCGGGTCTTTCCGGTATCTGGCACCGCGACATTGCTCCACCAGTACGTCGTCGTGTCGGTATCGAACGGGTTGACCATCTTCACGTGGCAGATCAGGTACGGCGAGCCCTCGGGAAGATGGAAATCCGCCTGCCAGAAGATGGATTTCAGCCGCTCGAATTCGTAGATGCGCAGAAAATCGTTCCCGTCACCGTCCTTGAGAATCGCGCAGAAGACGTTGTCGCAGGTCGTGTAGGTGTGCCCGATGTTGCCGATGTTCCACTCAATCCCGCCGGACAGCCACGCATTGCGGATCGCGAGATTTCCCGGCTGAATCACGGGATTGACGAACAGCAGCTCCTCGCCGCGCACTTTGTCGTACAGCGAATGCAGGCGTCCGCCGTACTCGGGCAGAAACCGCGCGCGGAGATACTCGTTTTCCAGCACGTACGATTTCAGCTTCAGCGGCAGGCGCTTGCGGGAATACCGGTCCTGCATCAGGTACGGCAGAACTTTGGTATTGGTGCCAAGCGTTTCCTTCAGCTTTTCGGGGAAGCGCTCCGTTGTGCCGGATATGCCCGCATGTCTCCCGCGGAATGACGGCAGGGGATTCACGCCTTCCAGCGGTGCGCCGGGGATTTCAAAGATTTCGCTTCTGATTTTCATAAGGGCCTCCCATTCGGTGTTGTTTGTATCATTATAACCGATTTCCGCCGACGCCGCAAGAGGATTTGAGTAATTTTCCACAGATTCGCGCGGCTGAATTGTAATTAGTGCTATTTTTCGTGCAGACAATTGTCGCGGGATATGCTATAATGAATTCACAAATAATCGATTTCGCAAAGTTTTTTCCGTGATTTTCCGGCGGATCTGTGATATCATAGAATCAGAAAAAACACAGGAGGATTTTCCATGGCACTCACACAGGAAGAAAGCAAACGTGTGCACCAGCTGAGCGCAAAGCATCGGAAATTCATCGGGGACGAGACCCTCTGCGGATGTTTTTACTGCGGACGGATTTATCCCGGCCGTGAGATCACAGAATGGATTGACCGTGGAACCACCGCACTCTGTCCGCACTGCGGCATTGATTCCGTTCTGCCGGAAGGATGCGGATACGAAATCACCGACGAATTTCTCTCCGAAATGAACCGTCACTGGTTCGGGAAAAAATACCAATGGAATACACCTTCGATCTGATCCACATCACCGACCGTCTGCCGTCCCCGCCGTCTCCCGAACGGTTGTGGTACTCCATGGTTCTGCTGAAATGCCGCGCCATGGGTATGACCTTCAACGGCATCCGCTGTTTTCTCGACGGGACTTACATGCTGTGCATGAACGACGAGGACGCCCTCACTTCCGTTAAAGGCGAATACGAATGCGAAACCTTACAGTATGAGCTGTATTTTATCAACGTCAATCTCGATCCCACCGTCATCGGCGATCCGATTTACGAATCCATGCGGGTCGAGCACCGGTACCCGGATTTTCACCTGTTCCGCACGCGCACCGACAGCTTTTTCGGGATCATTCCGCTTACCCGGCAGGAATACGACACGGCACAGCTGTACTTCGACCGCGCACGGCGGCACATTGAAGCGCACGAAACCGACGGTATGTGGTCATGCCGGACGCGCTCGGATCTTTTTTCCATCCTGAATATCGCGGAGAGCGCGTATCTCGGCGTGGACAGCGGTGAGGGCATCGAGGTCATCCGCTACATCAAGGACAACGCCGCCGCCAATCTGACGCTGGAGCATCTGTGCGAGAAATTCCACACCAACCGCACGACACTCTCGAGAATCGTAAAAGACTATACCGGACTGCCGCCGATGGCGTATGTTCTGGAGGAGCGTCTGACGCAGGTTCTGCCGGATCTCTTGTTCACGTTCGTCCCGATCCGGGATCTGGCGAAAAAGTACGGCTTCCGGGATCACAACTACTTCATCCGGGTGTTCAAAAAACGGTACGGCAAAACACCCCTCCAATACCGCATCGACGGACGCTCGGCAAGACCGTAACACAAACATGAAAGGAGAACACCATGAACGAATTCATCAAGCTGAAGAATGAGCAGGATTATCTGGACTTTAAAGCCCGTACAAACGATCTGCACGACGGGTACATCATCTCGGCGGACTACCGGCATCCCATGATCGAAGAAGACGGCGACCGCATCACAGTCTCAATGCCGGATCTGATACTGAAAATACTTGTCACCAGCATGAAGGGGCATCCCATCGTGGAGCTGAAATTCAGCGGTGTGATGGATATGCGGCTTGCCGGTGCGTTTTCCGATATTGTCTGCTTCAGTATGAAGTGGGATGCCGTAAAGCCGCCGAGGTATCCGAATCCCTACGTCCCGTGGACGAACGAGTTTGAATTTGACTGGGAAAACTACTCCATGGAGACGAACAGAATCATTGCCGTCACTGCGGAATGGGGATTTGTAGAGTAAGCGGCGACTGATAGCGGAAACAGTAACAATATACGTGAAACAGGATGGTACCATGAACGAATTCATCAAGCTGAACAACGAACAGGATTATCTGGACTTTCAGACCCGCACGAACGGACTGCACGACGGGTACATCATCTCCGTGAACCACCAAAGACCCGTGTTCTTTGATAACAACCTATTATGCTATATCCCCGAATCGAAGATGACGCTGAAAATCCTTGTATCCAGCATGCCGGGACACCCCGTCGTTGAGATGAGATTCACTGCGACCCGGGACATGCGGCTCCACAATGACTGTCTTTTCGGTTTCTCGATGAAATGGGGCACCATGAACCACCAATGGCATCCGATCCCCTATGTCCAGTGGGCATC
>JAFTPW010000221.1:0-18182 GCA_017463075.1 Clostridia bacterium | reverse complement strand
TTCGATCTCGTTTGTCAAGAGGTTTTTGAAACTTTTTTGAAGTTTTTTCAACCGGTTGATTCGCTCGATCTCAGCGACCTTTTTATTATACCACAGCAAGCTCCGTTTGTCAAGAGGTTTTTGAAAGTTTTTTGAAGTTTTTTTCAAACTCGCTTGCTTTCGTTGTCCTGACTGCGTCTCTCGCTGACAGCTTGCATATTATACCACTTCCCAATCCCTTTGTCAATAGGTTTTTCGGAGTTTTTTCGATTTTTTTGAAAGTTTTTCGCAGCAAGCCGGTTTCAGCGGTATTCTGCGGGTAACAGGGGTCGAACCTGCACGGTTTCCCACTGGATCCTAAATCCAGCGCGTCTGCCAATTCCGCCATACCCGCATGCGATTATCTTACCACATCTTTCCTTGTTTGTCAAGACTGTTTTTCACTTGACAATGCCTCTCCGATGTGATATCCTATCCTATATATAATACAAGACTACGGAGGTCACTCATGCATCCGATCGTTTACCTGCCGCCGGAGCAGTACAAGGGACATGTCATCCCGATCCGCTACACAACCGAGACCTATTACGAAGTATCCGCCAGCCCCTCTCCGAACGGATTTGACGTCACATTCGAGCTTGCCCGCTTTCCCTCTCCTGTGACGCATTATCCGGAAGAATACGATTTTCCGGACAGCCTGTATCAGGATCACTGGGACAATGCGGAGGCTTACGGCATTGTAGTTGACGGAAAGCTCCTCGCCGCAATTGAGGTCTGGCTTGAGGAATGGTCACACCGTCTTCGCGTCACCGAGCTCTGGGTATCCGACGAGCTGCAAGGAAAGGGATACGGCCACGCTCTGATGGAGAAGGCAAAAGAGATTGCACGCAGGAGAGACTGCCGCGCCGTCATGCTCGAGACACAGTCCTGCAACACGAACGCAATCGGGTTCTATCTGCACGAAGGCTTCACCCTGATCGGTTTCGACCTGTGCTGTTACTCCAACCGGGACACGGAGCGCAAGGAAGTCCGCGTTGAGCTGGGATATTTTCTGAAATAAGCAAAAACCACGGATTTCACGTCCGTGGCTTTTTAATTCAGGAATACATCCCGTTTGTCTTCATATAATCATACAGCATCTTCCCGTGCTCCTGTTCCTGACGCTGGATTGCGTTGAGCGTTTCCCGCACTTTTTCATCCCGGAATTCGAACACGCAAGTGTCGTACAGATGGGACGAATGCTTTTCACTCGCCAGAAGGTCGGTGCAGAGGAAGCAGTCATCCTTTTTCTGCTGGGTTTCGCCCGTGTACACCGCCGTGAAGGTCTGCTCTGCCTTGGGCTGGACACTGCTGCCGTCTTCCATGGGAACGGAGCCCGAGCCGATGGTGTTCAGTGCATCGAAATGCTTCCGCTCGTTTTCCGCGATGCTCTGAAACAGATTCCTGAGCTGTCCGTCATTGGCACACTGTGCCGCTTTTTCGTATTTGCCGGCGATGAGCTGTTCCGCGTCCTTGAGGTCCTTGAGTAGATCGGTTTCTTTCTGGTTGAGATTCATATCTGCCTCCGTGAATTGGATTTACACAGACAGTATCCCGCAGTCCGGCCGGTTTTATACAGCACAGTCAAAAACCGCAAAGGATTTTTCAATCCCATGCGGCTTTTTCTTCATTATTTCTATTATTCGCTCTTCTTGTCGTCCACGAGATTGCCGAAGCTGTCGTAGAGGTACGCTTTATCCTTCTTGCTCTCATGCCATGCGCCGCTGACGCTCCATTCGTAATCCGCCGCACCGTCGTAGTCCCGGCAGGCAACCGTCACAGCAGCACCCGACGCGATCACTGCGCCTTCGGGGAAGACGAAATACTCATGCCCGCGGTCGGAGTAGATCAGCCAGCCGGACAGATCCACGTCGCGTCCGCTCTTGTTTTTCAGAGTCAGCACCTGTTCGGTCTTGGAAACGGAGTCAATCTTCACTTTGACCGTCTCGCCTTCCTGCTTCATCTCCGTCCACGTGATGCCGCCGTCGGGTGCAATTTCGCAGAGGAGCCCGAGACCGTATTCATCCGTGACAAACACTTCCGCGCCCGCGTTTTCCAGCCGTGCAATAACATTTTCGTGCGCACTGTCTTTTTCCACATCGCGGTCAGTGGAAATCACCGCGTACTCCGGCTGTGCCATCGCGAGAAAATCCGACGACGCCGTATCGTTGTAGCCGTGGTGTCCGACCTTGAGGATATCACAGTCCCCGATCATGCCGTGGTTCATCAGCGATGTTTCCTCCGCGTACTTCATATCCGCCGCGAAGACGGTCACTGTATCGTTCACTTCCAGCCGCAGGACGAGGGAGTTGTCGTTGTCATCGGCGGAATTGTACTCAATCGGACCGAGCACCTCAAGCCACACGCCGTCCGTGAGGGAAATTACATCCCCCGGATCGTGGTGCAGATGGGTCTTCCCCGACGTGAGATTGTCGAGAAGTCCCATGTTCATCGAAACGGAAGAGGTATGCACCGTGCCGATTTCATACACCTGCGAAAGATAGTCGTACCCGCCGATGTGGTCGTTGTGGGTATGGGTCAGGAAGAGATGGTCGATTTTCTCAGCTCCCAGCTGACGCATTGCCGGAATCAGCTTCGCAGGGGACGCGGAAACACCCGTATCGATCAGGGTCACCGTTCCGTCGATCAGGAGCAGAATGGAGTCCGCCTTCCCTGCCGCGAGATAGAGAATCTTCACGTCATGCTCGCCCGCAGGTTCGATTTCCTGCCATGCGCCGAGAAGTTCGCGATCCTCCTTGCCGTAGACTGCCGCACGGCCCGACCGGGTTTCATCGGATACGCTCTCCGACTCAGCTTCATACGCCGGGACTTCCGCATTGCAACCGCAGAAGCAGAACAGTGCCGCCAGCAGAAACAGTAGTTTTCTCAATTTTTCCTCCATTATATATAACATCACGCGATGCCGCACAGGATGGCGAACCGGCTCACGATTTCCGCAGCTTCTGCACGGGTGGATTTCTCCGCCGGAGCGAGCACGCCATCATCCTCCACGACGATCAGGTCATTTTTCATACAGTAGGACACGCCGTCGATCGCCCAGTCGGAAATCGCATCCCTGTCCTCGTACAGCAGTACCGTTTCCTCGAAATCGAGATCACCCGCATACAGCCGGACACCGCACCGCGCGACGATTTTGTACATCTGCTCATGCGTGATTTCGCCCATCGGATCGAACAGGCTGTTGCCGATGCCGTTGACGATGCCCCAGCGCGCCGCCCATTCGACGTACGGTGTGTACCACTGACCGGGCTCCACGTCGAGGAAGTAGTCGTCATCGTAATCCTCGGTATCAACGCCGCAGAGACGTCCGAGCACCGTCACGAACATGGCGCGGGTCAGCGTTGCATCCGGTGCAAATTTTGTGGACGATACGCCCTGAAACAGACCCTTTCCGTACACGTACCGCACCGCGGAGTAATACGAATCCAGACGCGACACATCATCGAACGGCAGAATCGTCACCGTCCGGTGGATATTGAAGTCCGTGATGGTAAAAATTCCGGTTTCGGCTGCCTCGTCGTCCGGTGATGAAGCGAGCAGGTACTCCACAGTATTTTTATAAATCACCGAACCGAAAATCCGGCGCTCGGTTTCTTCGATGAAAATGTCCATCTTCCCGGTATCCGGGGCGTAGATGAGGACATTCTGCGGGGTATTGATGAACAGGTACCCGAGGCACTCGGACAGTCCGGAGAAAACACCCATCCAGTACCGGTCGGTCATGCCCTCGACGTACCATTTGTCGGAAAATGTATAGATATCGCTCCGGTACCGCCCGTCGATGAGGGACACGGAGAAGGTGGAAGTTTTCGGATCGATGTAGTACCACTGCCGCTCGATGTAAATCATGCGTGACGTGATGCCGCTCCAGATTCCTTCGGCACGGGAACTGCACCGGAACGCGCTCTCCCAGCCGTAATGCGGATTTTCCGTCTTCTGAATTGCTTCGTCGTCCAGGAGGAAGTTTTCGTGAAGCACGCGTCCGATGCGGTCAGGGGAAGGATCGTCGTACACCAGATCCACGTGGTACCAGACGCCGTCGATTTTCACCAGATTCCACGCGTGATTCATTGCGGGACTGGAAACCATCACGGCATCCACGCCGAGCTCGCGCATCACGGCAACGTACGCCAGCGAATACGCCTGACAGACACCCGTCCGCTCCGTGAACAGACGGTAGGCATCGAAAATCGTCTGACTGTCGTCGTAGGAGAAGGACGCGATGATGTAGTCGTGCGCCCAGAGAGCAAGCTCCAGCTCCGTCATCGAGGGATCCGCTAGCGAAACGATGTAGGCAAGCTCCGCCTCATAGTTCAGCGACGCCTCCTCACGCTCCGATTCATCCATCGTGTAGCGGAAATTCACCGCAGTCACGTAATCCCGGAAGCCCTGCGTCACATAACCGTATGCGATTTTGCTGTCGAGGTAGAAAAACTCGGGACAGGACGCGACAATGTCACCGTAAATGCGGGAAATATCGCCGGCTTTGATTTTCAGATCGGTCAGATCCGCCGACTCCTCTCCCGCTGCAATCGCTTCGTACATCCGCAGGTACGCTTCATCGTATCCGTCGATGAGTTCCCGGTACGGAGACGCGGTGACGATATCCGCAGATACGGTTACAGTCAGTCCCAGCAGAGCGGCGAGAAGCAGGATCGGGTATAGTAAGTATCGTTTGCAGAAATTCAATATGGTTTTCCTCGGAATTCCGCGTCCGATCGAAGGCAGGATGTTCACATTGTACGAAAAACATGAACCGGACGGGAATTTTATATTTATAAAGTATTAATAAATGCCGTAAAAAATCAGACAGCCGGACATTGTTTCAGTCCGGCGTATCTTATCATCTGAATTGGAATCAGTCAGCGAAGGGATCGATGAGGGCGTGCATGTTCTGCATCAGTTCGGGAACTTCAACGGATCTGCCGCATTCGAACGCGAGCCATCTGTCGTATCCGGTCTTCTGGATTGCAGCGAAGATCTTTTCGTAGCACATTTCACCGGTACCGGGTTCACGTCTGCCCGGGTTGTCAGCGATGTGGAAGTGACCGATGAGGTCGATGTTTTCCGTGATGTTGCGGATGACATTGCCTTCGGAAATCTGCTGATGATAAATGTCAAAGAGAATCTTGCAGTTGGGGCTGTCCACTGCCTTAATCATTTCGGTTGCCTGAGGCGTGGTAACGAGGTAGTAGCCTGCGTGGTTTACGAGGATGTTCAGAGGTTCGAGAACGATCATGATACCTTCCGCTTCTGCGATATCGGACATCGCACGGAGGGTATAAACACAGTTGTAGAACTGTCTTTCGCTGGAGCAATCGGAACGGGTGTTGCCCACGGTAGCGATGATGTTGGGAACGTTCAGGGTCTTTGCCGCCTGTACGGTTTCACGGAAGCTGTCGAGGAACGCCTTTCTGGTGTCTTCCCAGACCATGCCGTGGGACCATGCCATCATCTTGTTGTACTCGTCGTTTTCCTTGGACTGAATGACGATTGCGGTGGAAGTCACGCCGGTTTCTGCGAGCACTGCCTTAGCCGCTTCCATGTCAACGTCCTTCCAGCCGAGCTGTTCTACGCCCTTGAAGCCGTTTTCCGCACCGGTACGTACTCTGTCACACCAGTTACCGCCGAACCAGCCGCCTGCTGCCGAAAATTTCATAAAAAATACCTGCCTTTCATAATATAAGCCGAAGTATGGTTTTATTTAATTTTACCTTATGCACTCGTGTTTGTCAAGCGGTTTTTGTGGATTTTTTGCCTTTTCCCATCTGAATTTCCTGTGATGTTTCTGAAAATTGCGCACATTACATTGCATCGCCGGGGAATTTGTGCTATAATACCCATGCCTCCATTTACCGCTTGATATCCGTCAAGTTTTCCTATATAATATATACGGAAATCCTTTGCACCGGAGGCAATTATGAAATTCGATCAATTTTTCACCGATATCACCCGGCTCGTGATGACGCTTCTTCTCGTCGGCGGACTCGGCACACTGCTCACTGCCATGCATGTCGCCTGTGATCCCGATGCGGCGCTCTCCGCGTATCACTCGGTCGGTCCGATGGCGGAGCACATTCTCGCGGGCAGTGCGGCATATCTCGCGCTTTCCGTGATCTGTGCGAAAATCCGCGGCAGTCTGCATGATACCGATGAAACCTGAACAAACTAAAGGGAGAACACCATGATCCCCACTGTGTTTCACGATACCCTTCACCGATACGGCATGGATGACGCCATGTACCGGGCGGGCGTTGTCATCGTCGGCTATTCCGGGGGCGCGGATTCGTCCTGCCTGCTCCGGCTTCTCGGCACGTGGTGTCACGAAAACGGTGTCACGATTGCGGCGGCGCATGTCAATCACAGAATCCGAGGGGATGACGCCGACCGGGATGAAGCCTTCTGCCGCGATGTCTGCGGGGAAATGAACATTCCGCTGTACACCGGATCGTTCGATGTTCCCGCGCTTGCGGAAGAGTGGGGCATGGGACTGGAAGAAGCGGCGCGGCGTGTACGGTACTCGTTCTTTGACGAAGTTTCGCGTGAGCTCACGGGCTCCCCTGACAAAGCCGTCATCGCAACCGCACACAACGCCACGGACAACACGGAAACCGTCCTGTTTCATCTCATGCGCGGCACCGGACTGCACGGACTCTGCGGCATCGACCCGATCCGTGACGGACGCTTCATCCGGCCTCTTCTGTACATCCCCGGGGACGATATCCGTCAATGGTGCACGGACAACGGCATTCCGACCGTCACCGACGCAACAAACGCCGACACCGCATACACCCGCAACCGCATCCGCCACGACATTCTGCCGCATCTCAGAAGCATCACGCCGTCACCTGAGGACAGCATCTCGCGCATGACCGCACTGACCCGGCAGGATGACGACTTTCTGGAATCGACCGCACTCTCCTTCGCGGGAAGCGGCACATCTCTTAACCGTGGTACGGCGAAAAACCTGCATCCTGCGATTCTCTCGCGCGTTCTTCGGATTCTGTACAGCCGGACGGCGGCAGATTCCTCGATGGGTGAGGTTCACGTCCGTGCCTGCATGGAGCTGATTTCGGGAAGTCTCACCGACGCATCGCTGGATCTGCCCGGCAGCATCCGCTTCGTCACCGACAGAAACACGGCGGGATTTTTGAAACCGGACGATTCTCCGCAGCTGCCGGAGCACTTCGAGATTCCATATGACGGCTCGGATTTTGAGAACGAAACGTACTGTCTGACGTTTTTCGGAGGAATTCCGGACGAAAAAAGCGCGAAATTTACGTCTTATTTAAATAAAGAAGAAAATATTTACAAATTATCAATACACAAAACATTCCGATTTGATAAAATAATAGGTACATTGAAAATCAGAAACAGACGCGAGGGCGACACCTTCACCTACGGCGGCATGAAACGTCGGGTAAAGAAGCTCCTCACGGACAAAAAGCTGACAGCTGCGGAAAAAGCCTGCCTGCCCATTCTGTGCGACGACGGCGGTATCGTCTGGATTCCCGGATTCCCGCTCCGCGACGGCATGGAATATACCGGCGAAGGCATCCCGCTCACTGTTTCTTTTAAAACCAAGAATGTTAATGACTAACGGAGGCTTTCAGCATGGCACACACATCCCTGCTCGATCACGATATTGAACGCATCCTCGTTTCTCCCGAAGAGATCGACCGTATCACCACCGAAATCGCCGCACAGATTGACGATGATTTCCGGGATTCCGGCAAGCGCCTTCTCCTTCTCTGCATCCTCAAGGGAAGCGTCGTTTTCATGGGCGACCTGATGAAGAAGATTTCCATTCCCGTGGAGATTGACTTCATGAAGGTTTCTTCCTACGGCAAGAACACATCCACCAGCGGCAGAATCAATATTCTCCTCGACCTTCAGCGCAAGGATCTGTCCGAGCTTGACATCGTGATCGTGGAAGACATCATCGACAGCGGACGCACCCTTTCCTACCTGGTCGAATACTTAAAGCTGGGCGGTGCGCATTCCGTCAGGACCTGCACCATGCTCGACAAACCCTCCCGCCGTCAGGTAGAATTCTACCCCGACTACCGCGGTCTGGAAATCCCGGACGAATTTGTGGTCGGCTACGGGCTGGACTACGCGGAACAGTACCGCGCTCTGCCCTACATCGGCATTCTCAAGCCGGAGATCTACACCAAATAATCCGGCGCGCAATCACAGTTTCCAAAGGAGAT
Source organism: Clostridia bacterium (assembly GCA_017463075.1). GTDB lineage: Bacteria > Bacillota > Clostridia > Oscillospirales > CAG-272 > UMGS1696. The sequence continues at coordinate 9,930 of JAFTPW010000221.1, read as the reverse complement.
TTACATGAAGAACGGTTTCAAGGTAGCAATATTCTACATCGTTCTCATCGGCATTATCCTCGTCGCAACCGCTTCCCTGTGGGATTCCATTCCGCAGGACGTTCTGGTCTTCAGCGACGTGGTGGATCTGTTTGAAAACGAACAGGTCAAGCGGTTTGAGATCGATGAAGAGAACAATCTTTCCATGGTCGTACGCCAATCCCTCGCGGACGGAACAGAAGCGGAGACGCTGGTGACATACAAACTGCGCAGCTTCGATCTGTTCATCCTTGAGCTGGGCGACACCGTGGAAGAACAGCACGAAGCGGGCATCATCACCATGTATGACTATCCCGCGCCCTACAACATCCCGTGGTGGATTTCGCTCATCCCCTACGTGATCGTCATTGTCCTGCTCATCGCAATGTGGATGTTCGTGATGAATCAGGCGACCGGCGGCAAAGGCTCCAAGATCAACTCTGTCGGACGCGCGAAGGCAAAGCTCATCACCGCGGACACAGCGAAGGTTTACTTCAAGGATGTTGCCGGAGCGGATGAAGAAAAGGCGGAACTGGAAGAAATCGTCGAGTTCCTCCGCAATCCCGAGTATTTCACCAAGCTCGGCGCGAAGATCCCGCACGGTGTCCTTCTCGTAGGCCCTCCGGGTACCGGTAAAACCCTGATCGCAAAGGCGGTTGCAGGTGAAGCCGGTGTTCCCTTCTACTCCATCTCCGGTTCCGATTTCGTGGAAATGTACGTCGGCGTGGGTGCATCCCGTGTCCGCGACCTGTTCGATACCGCAAAGAAAAATCCCGCGGCAATCATCTTCATCGATGAAATCGACGCGGTCGGACGTCACAGAGGTGCAGGTCTCGGCGGCGGCCATGATGAACGCGAACAGACCCTGAACCAGATTCTCGTTGAAATGGACGGTTTCGGCTCCTCCGAGGGCATCATCGTCATGGCGGCAACCAACCGTCCCGACATTCTTGACCCCGCACTCCTCAGACCCGGACGCTTCGACCGTCAGATCACCATGAACGCACCCGACGTCAAGGGACGCGAGGATATCCTCAAGGTTCACGCCAAAAACAAGCCCTTTGAAGAAGACGTGGATCTCTCCGTTATCGCGAAGACCACCGTCGGATTCACCGGTGCGGAACTGGCAAACCTCCTCAACGAAGCGGCTCTTCTCGCGGCACGCAAAGGCAAGCACCTCATCGGCATGAACGATCTGGAAGAAGCCATGATTAAAGTCATCGTCGGTCCCGCAAAGAAGTCCCGCGTGATTTCCGAAGCCGAAAAGAAGCTCACCGCATACCACGAAGCCGGTCACGCCATCTCCACATGGGTACGTCAGCCCGATGAACCCGTGCATCAGATCTCAATCATCCCGGCAGGACGTGCGGGCGGCTATACCCTCTCCTTCCCGAAGGAAGATAAGTCCTACATGTCCCGCGGCATGATGGAAAGCGAAATCGTGACCCTCCTCGGCGGCCGTGTTGCGGAGCAGATCATCCTCGGCGACATCTCCACCGGCGCGTCCAACGATATCCAGCGTGCGTCCTCCATCGCGCGGAGCATGGTCACCAAGTACGGTATGTCCGAAAAGCTGGGTCCCATCCTCTACGGCAGTGAATCTTCCAGCGACGAAGTATTCCTGGGCCGCGACTTCAACCAGACCAAGAACTACTCCGACGAAACCGCCGCCGTCATCGACGCAGAAGTGAAGGAAATCGTCACCAAGGCATACGCCGAATGCAAGCGGATTCTTGAAGAAAACATCGACAGACTCCACTTCGTCGCGGCTTACCTGATGAAGAACGAGATCATGGAAGAGGAGCAGTTCGTGCGCGCCATGTCCGAGCCCGGCATCACCATCGAAGCTCTGGAAGAAATGGTCGCCGAAAAGCGCCGCAAGAGTCAGGAAGAAAACGAACGTCACGCCCGTCACATGGCGGAGCTCGAAAAACAGCGTGAAGAAGAACGCGCCCGTGCCGAAGCCCGTGAAAAGGATAAGCAGCACAAGGAAGCATTCCCGCCCTTCCCGCTCAACGACGACTACCGCGATGCCAAGAAGCCGGACGAAGCCGATCAGAAAACCGACGAATCCGACGACGGCGAGGAAAAATAAACCAACCGAATGGAATCAAACGCCTGAATTCACAAAAGTTCGGGCGTTTTTCATCACCATCGGCGGATTTGACGATATCTACCTGATCGAGAAAAATGTCGTGCTGTCCGAGCTGCATCTTCAGCCGGAGGAAGTACAGGCGGCAAAATGGGCGGACCGGGATGAAATTCTCGCCATGATCGATGACGGCAGCTTCATCCCGTACCACAAAAGCCTGATTGAGCTGCTGTTCTTCATGCGGAATCACGACGGCACGCATACCCGCCCGGACACAACCGTCCCCGTCAGCCAATAAAACGACAGACCTGCATGGAAAGCCGTGCGGGTCTTTTTGCGTGAAAAAACGCCGATGATTTTTCACCGACGTTTGTCCGATTTGATTGTTTTACTTCACCCGCGCATTCCGGAACAGGCTCACCATGTGCGAGAGCTTGTCCGACGCCTGTTTTTCCGCGGGAGTCATCGAAAATTCGCGACCGACTGCGGCATATTTCGCACCCGCCATGCTGTTGTACGGCAGAAGCTCGACTGCATGCTCCCCGGCAAACTCCGCGATTTTGCAAAGATTTTCGTCCGTATCCGTAATTCCCGGGATCAGCGGCACCCGGAGCACGAAATCCTTCCCGGACTGCATCAGCCAGCGCAGATTTGCGAGAATCCGGTCGTTCTTCACCCCAGTGTACGTCTCATGCATCGCACCGTCAAACAGCTTCACGTCCGCCATCACGCAGTCGAACAGCGGAACCGTCTCCCGGTAAACCGCTTCCGGCGCAAACGACGACGTCTCCAGTGCGAGATGGATGCCCTCGTTTTTCAGAAGCCGCGCGGTCTCCCGGACAAATTCATGCTGCATCAGCGGCTCGCCTCCGGAAAATGTCACACCGCCGTCCGTGCCGAAAATGTCCCTGTCTTCGAGAAGCCGCGCAGCAAGATCCTCCGGCGTCCACGGTTTTCCCGCAACGGACAGATTCCCGAACGGGCACACATGCAGGCACCGCCCGAACGGCTGACACTCCGCGTGGTCACAGCTCTGCGAACATTTGCCGCAGGAAATGCACCGAGCCTGCTTCACGTACAGCTCAGGACTGCTCGAAAGTCCCTCCGGGTTATGGCACCAGCGGCATCTCAGCGGACATCCCTTCATGAACACCGTCGTGCGGATGCCCGGGCCGTCGTTGAGCGCGAAGCCTTTGATATCGAAAATAATTCCGGTCACATCGTACCTCGATTCTGTCATGCCTGTTCCTCAAAACAGACGGATGCAAGATCGCTCCACAGCGAACCGGCATAATCGGCAGCGATGGTTTTCTCCTGCTGCGATGCTGTTCTGAATAATGTAACAGACAGTTTTTTGTTCTTCTTTTTCCATCTGCCGACCACTTCGCCGTCAATCATCAGTGCGGGCATCACAATTCCTGCGAGATTGAATATCGCTCTCAGATTCTCCCGGCGCAGGAACAGGCTTTCCTTTTTTTCGTGAGCCAGAAGAAGCTGGTCAAATCCGGCAAGGAACAGACATTTCGGAATCCCCTGATCGTACGTCTGGTTGCTGTCGATAAAATAATAGGTTTTCCCTTCGCATTCCGCCGATGATACGGGCAGGCAAGACAGCCAATCCCTGACCTGTGCGGCGGATGCATGGAAATAGTACATGGCATCGTGAATCGTGGACGGTCCCATGTGCGTGAAGTACCGGCGAGCCATTTCCAGATTTGCTTCCCGCTCCGGAATGGGAGTGAACGCAGGAGACAGGCAGAACGCTTTCTTTTCCTGCACGACATAGTTCATAAATCCGCGTTCGCACAGTTCCCGGACACCGCCGCCCCACTGGTCGAACATACTGCTTTCTTCCGATTCGGTCATACCGTTCTGCCGGCAGATATCCTTCAATTCTTCTCTCGTCCTCTCGGAGCATCTGAGTGCCTCCAGAATCACACCGGCGAAATAAGCCTGTCTCTCCGGTGTAAGTGCCCATTTGTCACGCTGATTCCAGAAGGTATATCCGCGCCAGTCATTGCGAAGGTAATCCTGTCCGTTATTGCAATGGATAAACAAGGGCAGATCCTCTTCGACAAACACATGGACGGTTCCCCGGACTGTCCAGTTTTTCACGAGCCCGTCTCTGAGCGTATCCTCGTCATAATCCGAGCATCGTATTTTCAGCGAGTGCATGGCGTTCACCATGAACTGCGCCTGAACACCGCAAAGATCATGCAGGACGGTCATTTTATCGGTCGGTCTGAGCAGATGCTGGTTCGCCATCTGACGGATTTTCAGTTCTTCTATGGTCATCGTTTTCTCTCCGGTCGGCTGCATTTGGATTACATCCAAGTATATCACGCGGAACTCCCGCTGTCAAGGGCGAAAATCACGCAAATATGCCGTGTTAACCGATAGTTGCGCCGGAGTTGGTTGCAAAATCGCCCGGTTTCGTGTATAATATAAGAAAAAACGGAGGTTATTTTTCCATGAGTGCTGTAAGAGTTGAAAGCACCTTATTCTTATTGTTCTTTTTTATCATCCCATTCATCATCGCCGTCGTGTTGATTACCGTTCTGATCGTAGCGCTGGTACGGCGATCCCGGAGACCGGACACATCGTTCACCGGAACCTCGGCATTCACACCGCCTGAACCCGAACCGGAGCCCGAACCTGCATCCGAGCCGGCGGACGAACCTGCACCGATTGAGACGAAATCCTTCCCCGAGATTCTCAAATCCCACCGCACCGCACGGCACATGAGTCAGGAATATCTCGCGGAACAGCTCGGCGTCACCCGTCAGGCGGTCTCGAAATGGGAATCCGGCACAAGCGAACCCAGCACGGCGAATCTGCTTGCCCTCGCGAAGCTGTACGGGATTTCCCTCGATGAACTGGTCGGGCTGAAATAAACAAAACAATCCCCCGAATCCTGTGAAAAATCACGGAATCCGGGGGAATTTTTCGTATTCAGTTACTTGCGCGCAATCATTTGCGAACCACAGCAGCCGCGTACCAGCCGTTTTCGTAGCGTTCGTCTTCGACCTTGTAGCCAGCGGCATCGAGTGCGGTCAGGACTTCACCCGCGCGCTCTTCAATGATGCCAGATACGATGAACACGCCGCCCTGTGCGAGGTAATCCCCAACGTCGGGAGCGAGACGGATGATGATATCCGCAACAATGTTCGCCACGATCACCTGATAGCCGCCGTCAATCTTCGGAGTCTGCTTCAGAAGGTCGGATACCGCGCATTCCACGTTGGGCGTGTTGTTCAGCTCGGTGTTTTCCTTAGCCACGCGAACCGCAACGGGGTCAATGTCGCACGCGAAGCACTTGCCAGCACCGAGACGGGAGGCAGCGATTGCGAGAATACCGGAGCCGCATCCGACGTCAAGAACGGTGCATCCGGGCGTGGTGTAGTTTTCCACAAATCCCGCGCAGAGACGGGTGGTTTCATGCGTACCGGTGCCGAATGCCATGCCGGGATCCATGAGAACGGTGATTTCGCCCTCTTCCGCTTCGTAGGTCTCCCATACGGGCACGATTACGAGCTTCTTGCCGGTCTTGATCGGCTTGTAGTACTGCTTCCAGGAATCCGCCCAGTCCTCTTCCTTCACGCCGTCGTGGGTCAGTTCGAATTCCACGCCGAGGTCGGTGAGACGCTGACGGATGAACAGTTCGCTTTCCGCCGGGGACTTCACGGTCGGGATGAACACGGACACTGCCGCACGGGTTCTGTCCGCATTGAGGATGGATTCGTCGATGAGATCGCCGTAAACACCGTCGAGAATACCGTCAACGTCGGAAAAATCCTCGATCATCAGTCCGTTGTCCACCATGGACATTACGCCGGAAACGGTGTCGATATCTTTTGCGGCGCAGGCAACTTTAATCTGCACCCAGCTCTTGTTTTCGTCCATTTTATAACTCCAATTTTTGTTTTATACCTTGGAGAATTTTCCGTCAGGGAAATTCTCGGGAGCAAGCCGGTTGTCGTAGAATCACAGCTTCAGAATATGCTTCTCCGAATCCACGACACACCTTGGAGAATTTTCCGTCAGGGAAATTCTCGGGAGCAAGCCGGTTGTCATGCAATCACGACTGAAGTGTATGCTTGCTCAATCATCAATTTTAATCTTATTAATCAGTCTCTGGAAGAAGTTCGCGTGCTTGGAATTGTTGTTGTCGTCACAGGAATCCGCGAACTGACGGAGCAGCTCCTTCGATTCCTTCGACAGATTCTTCGGCACTTCCACGGTCACGGTCAGATACAGGTTGCCGCGTACCTTGGGATTGTTGACGCGGGTCACACCCTTGTTGCGGAGCGTGAATACCGTGCCGGTCTGCGTGCCTTCGGGAATGGTGTACTTCTGCGTGCCTTCGAGCGTGGGAATGTCAATCTCCGCACCGAGGGTTGCTTCCGCGAAGGTAATCGGGATTTCGCAGTACAGATCGTCCCCGTCACGTTCGAATACGGAGTCGGGACGCACGGTGATGATGATATTGAGGTCACCCGCAGAGCCGCCGTTCATGCCATCGGAACCCTGATACTTCAGCGCAATCTGCTGACCGTCGTCGATACCCGCGGGAATGTTGACTTCCAGCTTCTTGGATACGCGGACAAATCCCGTGCCCTTGCATCCGGTACACTTGTTTTCGATGATCTTACCGGTACCGCGGCATGCTTCACAGGTCTTCGCGGACTGCATGATGCCGAACGGTGTGCGCTGCTGTACCTTGACCTGACCGGAACCGTTACAGGTGGGACAGGTCTTGGGAGAGGATCCCTTCGCCGCGCCCGAACCGGAACATTCGCCGCACTTCTGTACCTTCTGATATGTGATTTCCTTCTTGCATCCGAATACGGCTTCTTCAAACGTCAGTGTCATGCGGACAGTGATGTCGTCGCCGCGGATGGGGCCGTTTCTTCTCGTGCCGCCGGATGATCCGCCGAAAAAGCTGGAGAAAATGTCGTTGATATCAAATCCGCCGAAGTCACCGAAACCTCCGAATCCGCCGCCGCCCATGCCCGATGCGGGATCGAACGCCGCGTGACCGTACTGGTCGTACTTCGCACGCTTGTCGGGGTCGGACAGAACGTCGTATGCTTCGTTTACTTCCTTGAAATTCGCCTCGGCTTCCTTGTCACCGGGATGCAGGTCGGGGTGATATTTTTTCGCAAGGCTGCGGTACGCCTTCTTGATTTCGTTTTCGTCCGCGCCCTTCTGGATGCCCAGCACCTCGTAGTAGTCTCTCTTCGTGTCTGCCATATATGTTCAAGCCCTCCGGCTGTGTAAATTTCGGGTAATTTCCCTTTCACCACGTATAGGGCGGAATTGTTACGTCCCGCCCTGTGGTTTTGATTCAATTTTTCAGTTCAGACTTGATCCAAAGATTAAGAATCGCTCTTATCTTCGAAGTCAGCGGAGTAGTAGGTGTTGCCGTCCTGACCAGCGCCGCCCATGTTGGGATCAGCCTGAGCACCGCCCTGAGCCGCGTACATCTTTTCAGCGATCGGGTAGAATGCCTTTTCAAGCGCTTCGGTATCCGCCTTGATTGCGTCAAGGTCGTCGGTCTTCACGGTGTTCTTCAGCTTTTCGATTGCATCGCGAACGGGAGCCTTGTCAGCTTCGTCAACCTTGTCGCCGAGGTCGGACAGGGTCTTTTCGCTCTGGTAAACCATCTGTTCCGCACGGTTCTTGATTTCAACGGATTCCTTCTTCTTCTTGTCTTCGTCAGCGAACTTTTCCGCTTCACGGACTGCCTTGTCGATGTCTTCCTGAGACATGTTGGTGGAAGAAGTGATGGTGATGTGCTGTTCCTTGCCGGTGCCCTTGTCCATTGCGGATACGTTTACGATACCGTTTGCGTCGATGTCAAAGGTAACTTCGATCTGGGGAATGCCTCTGGGTGCGGGAGTGATGCCGTCGAGGATGAATCTGCCGAGGGTGGTGTTGCCTGCCGCCATGTCGCGTTCGCCCTGGAGCACGTGGATTTCAACGGAAGTCTGACCGTCAGCAGCGGTGGAGTAAACCTGGGACTTCTTTACGGGGATGGTGGTGTTTCTGTCGATGATGCGGTTGAATACGCCGCCGAGGGTTTCGATACCGAGGGACAGAGGAGTTACGTCGAGAAGAAGGAGGTCCTTGACTTCGCCGCCGAGAACGCCTGCCTGAATTGCCGCACCGACTGCAACGCATTCGTCAGGGTTGATGCCCTTGAAGGGATCCTTGCCGATGAAGTTCTTGACTGCGTCCTGAACTGCGGGAATTCTGGTGGAACCGCCGACGAGAAGAACCTTGTCGATCTGACCGATGGAAAGACCTGCGTCGGAAAGAGCCTTCTTGGTGGGAACCATGGAGCGTTCTACGAGGTCTGCGGTGAGTTCGTTGAACTTTGCACGGGTGAGAGTGCCGTCGAAGTGCTTGGGACCGGTTGCGTCAGCGGTGATGAAGGGCAGGTTGATGTTGGAGGAAGTTACGCCGGAGAGCTCGATCTTCGCCTTTTCAGCAGCTTCCTTGAGTCTCTGGAGCGCCATCTTGTCCTTTCTCAGGTCGATGCCGCCGTTTTCCTTCATGAATTCGTCAGCGATCCAGCCGATGATTCTGTCGTCAAAGTCGTCGCCGCCGAGCTTGGTGTCGCCGTTAGTTGCGAGAACTTCGAACACGCCATCGGAGATTTCGAGGATGGATACGTCGAAGGTACCGCCGCCGAGGTCGAATACCATGATCTTCTGTTCCTTGGATTCCTTGTCAACGCCGTATGCGAGAGCCGCTGCGGTGGGTTCGTTGATGATACGGAGAACTTCGAGACCTGCGATCTTGCCGGCGTCCTTGGTAGCCTGACGCTGGGAGTCGGTGAAGTATGCGGGAACGGTGATAACTGCCTGATTTACGGTAGTGCCGAGATATGCTTCCGCGTCAGCCTTGAGCTTCTGGAGAACCATAGCGGAAATTTCCTGGGGAGTGTATCTCTTGTCGTCGATGGTTACCTTGAAATCGGAACCCATGTGACGCTTGATGGATGCAACGGTTCTGTCGGGGTTGGTGATCGCCTGACGCTTTGCAACCTGACCGCAGAGTCTTTCGCCGGACTTGGAGAACGCTACCACGGAAGGAGTGGTTCTTGCGCCTTCGGGATTGGGAATAACGACGGGTTCGCCGCCTTCAAATACAGCCACACAGGAGTTGGTAGTACCTAAGTCAATACCAATGATCTTTGCCATTTGGATTTTACCTCTTTTTTCTGAATTATTTATGAAGTTGGATTTTATTAACGGTTTTGATTTTCCCTACATTATTATATAAGGATGCGTGCGTCAGTTTGCGGTTTTCACCATCGCGTAGCGGAGAACCTTGTCGCCGTACATGTAGCCGCACTGGAGGACTTCCGCGATGACGTTTTCACCGAGGGATTCGTCCTCAACATGGAGCACCGCATTGTGCAGATTGGGGTCGAATGCCTCACCCGCTTCACCGAACGCCTTGATGTTCATCTTTTCAAGAGTTTCGGGCAGCTTGGATAGGATCATATTCAGACCTTCCGCAACCTTTTCGGCATCTCCGCCGGAGTATTTCGCTGCGTACTGGAGATTGTCCAGAATCGGGAGCAGGCCGCCGAGGGTATCCGCAACCGCTTCCTTGTAGATGTTTCCGCGCTCCGTCTGGGTTCTCTTGCGGAAGTTTTCGTATTCCGCCGCCACTCTGAGGTACTTGTCATTCGTCTCATCGGCACGTTTTTTTTCCTCGTCAAGCTCTTTCTTCAGTGCTTCCACTTCGTGTTTCAGCTTCCTGACGTCGGATTTCTTTTCCTTTTTGCCGGAATCCTGTTCCTCAGC
>JAFTPW010000220.1:0-16441 GCA_017463075.1 Clostridia bacterium | reverse complement strand
CCATACAGGATTCCGTCCACATTCTGTGTGCTGAAATGAATCTCTTTCAGTTTTGCCACAGCGGAATTTGATCCGTCGAAATACTCGGCGAGATTTTCAGTATCACGGGATTCTTCTTTCTTGATCAGATCACGGATTTTGTCTTCATACACGGCGAGATAACTGCCATCATATTCATCGGGGTAATCATCCAAGTCCCCGTACTCGTTTCGGGAATATACCATCGCCACCAGCGGACAGTAGTAATGTTCGGTAACATCCTGTTCTCTCCGCTGCATCATCAGCTGTCCGAATTCCTGAAGAGAACCAACCTTGTCCTGGAGGACGGCTTCCATGATATCCTGTTTGTTTGCATAAGGCATATTCTGATACATCTCGCAGAAGCTGTTGACCAGGGAAAGCGTATCCTCCGCCGAAACAACAGAAGCGAGCTTCTTTCCAAACTCGCTTTCTCCGAAGATTTTCACTTTGATGGGGATATTTTCTTCATCCACACACTTGATTTCGTGTGCCGGTGTACGGATTCCGACAGAGGCAAGGTGTTCCGCCATCGTCATTCTCCTGCACGGGAATTCCAAGATGAGTGTGTTGTTTTTGTGTTCAATGATTGCGTATAACATAAATCCTCCTTCAGTTTTGATTCAGCACACCGATTCCGAATCGGGGGATCGCCAGTGCATTGCAAATGATTCCGAACATTTTCGGGGAAATCAGCTGTTCATCCGCAAGATCGGCGATAGTGATATGCTTAGTGCCAAGGTACAGATCTTTGGCACAACAGAACAAGGTGTAGGCTTTTTCATCTACCGAACCGATGTTCATCTTATCGAATCGGATGCATTTTTTCTCAACCTGATTCTGTACCCTGCGCCAGAGTTGGGTATCGGCTGTAAGCAGGTAGACTGCCGATACAAGTTTTTCGTTGTTATTATCGATGCGCTCGAGAGCTTTGTTAAAGTCCTTTTCGTGTTTCTTATTGCAATCATTCATCCGGGAGTTCTCACTTTCTTTGATATATTGATTCAACCGATCCCAAAAACGTTCACAGTGAATTTCGGACATGGTTTCCGTCATGATCTGACGAATAGATGCAGTACCGGTTCTGATCTTGTCTTCGATATACGGACAACGGGGAAGAGCACACTTTTTCCTGTTGAAGAAAAGACAGTATTCGCAATCAACTGTTTCGGAAACTTTGGTTACAGTCACATGGATACCGTGTCCGCGCGGGAGAAAATTAGGAATTCCCTGCATCATAATTTCATAACGAAACAGGGGAGTGTCAGCTGTAAAATACATTTTTCAGTCCTTTCTTTGGTAAATAAAAAACCGGTCGCTCTAAGATTTTCATCTCAAAACGACCGGCTGGGTCTTGATAGTATTCAATTTTTTGTTCTGATACAGAGTTCAAATCCTGTACAAAGGGAAATCCATCTATGAAATTCGAAAAAACGATGAAAGCTGATTTTCGGCTATAAAATGCAAAAAAGCTCGATTTTTCGAGCTTTTTCGTGGGTACATCTTTTTTGTACCGTTTATATGGCGCGCCACGCAGGATTCGAACCTGCGACCTACCGGTTCGTAGCCGGGCACTCTATCCACTGAGCTAGTAGCGCATTTGTTTCAGCTCTTCAACGGTTTCCCGTGCACTCTTGCTGAGCTGAGGTGCATTCCTGAGTGCTCATATATAATACCACATCCATCCGGCTTTGTCAAGAGGTTTTTGAAAGTTTTTTGAGATTTTTTTGATTTTTTTGAAAAACCGCGTCCGGCTGACAAAAAATAAGCACCGCTTAACCCGGACACTGCATCTGCATGGTTGTGACAGGCGGATTTCTCTGCTATAATGAAGTCACAGAACCGGTTCTGACACTAATTTTATGAGGTAACTGCATGAATATTGGAACAAATATCAAAAAGCTCCGCCGTGAACGGGACATGACGCAGGAACAGCTCGCCGAAAGTCTCGGAATTTCCGCCGCGTCCGTGAGTCAGTGGGAATGCGGCAAAACTGCGCCGGATATTTCCCAGCTTCCCATTCTGGCGAATATTTTCGAGGTGACGACGGATCATCTTCTCGGCGTGGACGTGGACAGCAAGGAACAGGAAATCCAGCGGATCGTGAAGAAGGCGTTTGAATTTTATAAAAACAACCACGCCGAATACGCAGTTCCGATTCTTGAAGAAGGACTTCGTCGATATCCAACCTCCCACAGACTTATGTTTCAGCTTGCCCGCGTTTATCAATCCTGCAAGCTAAAGGCTGTCAGTGACGAAACCTGCGACCACTATAACAAAGAGATCATACGTCTCTGTGCAAAAGTGCGAAGTGAATCTACTGATGATCAGATACGCATCGGCGCAACGCAAACACTCTGTTATACCTACTCCGATCTTGGAATGCTCAATGAAATTTCCGAGATCGCAAAAAGCCAGCCCAACATCTTTGCCACTCGGGAAGTCTACGCATTGCTCGCACTCACCGGAACACAGAAATATGAATACAACCGTGTATATTTCACCAGACTGCTCGATACACTTCTCGGTACAATGAAGCGTTTCAACAAACAATTGGATGACGGCTCCTATCCCTATTCCAAAGAGGAAGAGGCTGAAATTGCAAAAAAAGTTCTTGCGGTTTTCGACATTGTGTTTGAAGACGGCAATTACGGTTTCTTCCGTGGGCGGGTAATTCATCAGCACAAAATTCTTTCTGGATATTACAGTAAATGCGGTGATCGTGAAAATGCCCTGCATTATCTGGAAGAAGCTGCACAACAGGCTGTTATTGCTGACACTGTTGACAAACCGCAGGAATCTTACACCTGTCTTCTTCTGCGTGGACGTCCTTTCGGTGAAGGTATCCTCACCTCAAACGAAAACGCCTGCCTCTCCCTCCTGAACCACATGGCGCAGTCCTGCTTCGACTTCATCCGGGACGAGGAGCGATTCACCGCCGTCACCGAACAGCTCAGTCCGCACGCCGCCGAACGGTAATAAAAACCGGCAGCCGAAGCCACCGGTATGATTCGATTCACAGCCCCAGTTTCTCTTCCATACGGCATGCCGCACGGTGCATCTGCTCCACGCACATGGCGTCGTACGGTCTGAAATCCGACGTGTTTCTCGACTTTGCGTACAGCTGCATGGGATTGCCCGCGATTTTTGCATGATGATACTTCGCCGTGATCGGGTATGCGAGGGATTCCGTGAACGCCGCGAGACTGAGAAAATCCGCGGCTTCCTCCGCCGTCTCCGGGTCGTTTGCCCAATTTTCGCACAGCCACACGTACAGCTTCGGATGGAAGTTCGCCATGATGCCGCAGTAACCCGCACTGCCGGATTTCAGGCACGGCAGAAGCGTCTGGGCGTTGGCGTTGAACAGCAGAAGCTCCGTACCGGCGAGGATTTTCATCCGTCTGCCGATCTCGTCCGCGTCACAGCAAGTGTCCTTGATGAACCGGAATCTCTCCGTCGACACCGCCCAGCGGAGCATCTCCGGCGTCAGAAGGCGCTTGTACGGTGACGGGCATTCGTACAGTCCGAGCTTCGTCTCCTCCGGCAGCTTCGCAATCAGCTTTTCGCAGTCACGGATCCAATTTCCGTCGGATGTGTTCGCGATATCCATGCGGTTGGTGATGAGGATGACGGCGTCCGCTCCGGTTTCGGCAATGCGGTTCAGCTCCCGCACCTGATCGTCAGACGCGTCGGAGACATGCCCGGATGAAACAATCGTCATTGGTTTCCGGGATTTGTCGGTTCTCGCCAGAGCATCTGCGGTATTTTTCACGGTACGCGTCAGCTTCACGCGGTCATCCTCGCCGAGGAACCAGATTTCGCTCGACTGACAGGACGCAAAAATCCCGCCGCATCCCATGTGCCAGTACCATTCGGTCAGAGCCGCGACTCCGCCGTAGTCCACTGTGCCGTCCGTGTTGTAAGGCGTAATCATCGTCGGATACGCGCCGCGATTGTAGATCTTTTCCATGCCGTGCCTCTGGTAGATTTGTTGTTACTTCGGTTATACCACATCCGGGCGGCGTTGTCAAGCACTTTTTTCTGTTGACAAATCGGTGCGGAAACTATATAATGAAGAAAAAACACCTGAGGTACAGTTATGGAATTCAAGAAAACCGTCAGCTGCAATACGCACGATCTCGATCTCGCCATCCGCGAAGGCATGCGTCCGATGCAGACCTTCTTCGACCCGACGCGGGACAACCTGCCCTTCTTCGGCAACGAAATGGCACCGGACTGCCGCAATTCCCACCATCCCACGTTCAGTGCGGCACACATTCCCGGACGCTGGCTCTGCGCGCTCCTGCATGCGGAGGAAGTGACCGGCATTCCGGCAGACCCGGCGGCGGTGGAAAATCTCCGCAGATGGGCGTTTGCGACTCTGGAAAAGCATCCGATCGGGTTCCCGGCGTGCATGGATTTCGATAAAATGGAGTTCATCGACGCAACCGACCTGCACAATCTCCGCGAAATCATGCATGCCCTGTTCGCTCTGGTGAAGTGGAGACGGGACGATCATGCACGGGAGCTTGCACTCGGCGTCATCCGCGCGTTCAACCGGTATTTCGATTTTGACACCGCGAAGTTTGACGAAGAAGCATACACCTGCGAGACCGGTGCGAAAGCGATGTACAGCTGCTGTGCGCCGTCGGAGGGACTTCTCTTCCCGGTTCACTTCGGACGGTACATCGGGCCTCTGGTGAAGTTCTGGCGCGCGTCCGGCGAACCCGAGGCACTGGAGCAGGCAATCCGTCTCAAGGACACCTGCTTTACCCACATCCTCCTCGAGGACGGGGATTACGACGCTGTCCGCTTCGGCAGTCACACCCACTCCACGACCGCGATGATCTCCTCTCTCGCACAGCTCGGCGACGTCACGAACGATCCCGCAGTTTTCCGCCGCATCGACGCATTCTTCAGAAACGGACTGCGGAAAATCGCGCTCCCGTTCGGCTGGTGCATCGAAGGCAACGGACGCCGCGATATCGTCGGGGAGATCAACAACACCTCCGACATCATGGAAACGTGCCTCATCATGGGACGACACGGGTACGGAGGATACTACGCCATGGCGGAACAGATTCTCCGGGCGCATTTTCTGCCGTCCCAGCTGCTCGATCCCTGCTTTATTCCCGAGGACGAGGACGAATCCCACGCGGATACCTACCGGATGGCAAGCCGCAGTGTCGGTTCGTTCGGATTCCCGACGCCGTACGGTCACGAGGATCATCCCGGCGCGTGGATTTCGTTCAACTGGGACATCGTGGGCGGCGGCGTGAACGGTCTCTGCGAAGCGTACAAGGCATGCTCCGCGTTCGAGGACGGCGTGCTGACAATTCCGCTGCATTTTGCGGCTGAGCGCGGCACACACATCACGACCGATCCGTACCGCAATGACGGCGTCATGCGTATCACCGCCAAGCAGGACAATCTGTGCATGAAGATCCGCATTCCCGCACGTGCTTCGGTGAAATCGGTGAGCGTTCCGTACGCAACCGAGGGTGAATGGCTGTATCCCGCTCCCGTGAAGGCAGGCGAAACCGTTCAGCTCGCGTTTGACTTTGCGGTGCGCGATATCACCTACGACTTCCGCGGCAGACGGATCACGTTCCGCTGGAGAGGCGAAGAGGTAATCGCTGCAAACAACGGTGAGAGACGGCTGTGTTACTTCCCGGATCTTGAATAAACAAAAAGTCCCGGACTCCGTGTGAGAATCCGGGATTTTGTTATGCTTACAGAATTTTCGAGAGGAAATCCTTCAGTCTGGGGTGCTTGGGATTGCCGAAGAATTCTGCCGGCGCCGCTTCCTCGAGGATTTTGCCTTCGTCGATGAAGACCACGCGGTTGGCAACTTCCTTCGCAAAGCCCATTTCGTGGGTTACGATGACCATCGTCAGGCCTTCGCGTGCCAGCGTCTTCATCAGATCGAGAACCTCGCCGACCATTTCGGGGTCAAGTGCGGAGGTGGGCTCGTCGAAGAGGATGACGTCGGGGTTCATCGCCATCGCACGGATGATCGCCACACGCTGCTTCTGACCGCCGGAGAGCGTGGACGGGTAAACGTCAGCCTTGTCCTCCAGACCGATCCGCTTGAGAAGGCGTTCCGCGTTCGCGCGTGCTTCGGCTCTGATCTTCTGCTTGTCCGTCGTGATGGGAGTCAGCTCCAGCTTCTTGTCCGCCTTGCGGAAGGTGTTGGTAAACTTCACCCACGCGTTGCGGGACTTCGCTTTCCGCAGATCCTCCAGACCGATGTGCACGGGTGCGAGCATAATGTTCTGGATGACGGTCTTGTTGTTGAAGAGGTTGAACTGCTGGAACACCATGCCCATTTTGCGGCGGTGTACGTTGATGTCGACCTTCATGTCGGCGATGTCCACACCACCGAAGATGATCTGACCGCCGGACGGGTCCTCCATGCAGTTGAGACAGCGCAGGAACGTGCTCTTGCCGCATCCGGACGGGCCGAGAACGCAGATGATATCGCCCTTGTTCACGGTGATGTCGATGCCCTTGAGCACCTCTTTGTCACCGAAGTTTTTTTGCAGGTTAATTACGTCGATCACTTTTTCTCAGGCTCCTTTCCATCAGCTTGATGAGCAGTGTGATGAGCATTACGAGAGCGATATAAATGATCGCCATGGTCAGATACGGCACCATGAATTCATAGGAATTGGAGCCGATGTAGTTGAATGCCACGTAAAGGTCCGCCGCGCCGACGAAGGATACAACGGAGGTTTCCTTGATGAGCGCGATGAACTCGTTGCCGAGGGTCGGCAGAATATTCTTCACCGCCTGCGGAATGACGATCTTCATCATGGTGGTGCCGAAGGAAAGACCGACAGCACGTCCGGCTTCCATCTGACCGCCGTCGACGGAGAGAATACCGCCGCGCATGATTTCGGATATGTATGCACCGCTGTTTAAGCCGAATACCGCGATTGCCACGTTGACGCCGGACATGTTCACGCCCAGAATCGGCAGCATGACGTAGTAGAACAGAAGGAGCTGTACTACCATAGGCGTGCCGCGGAAGAAGCCGACATAGAAGGTGCAGATGCCGTTGAGGACCTTCGGCAGGGTCTTGTATTTCGGAATCACGCGGACGGTTGCGATCAGGGTACCGATGACGATACCGATAATCAGACCGAGCACCGCGATGATGCAGGTATTCTGAAGACCTTCGATGACCTTCACGTACCCGCCCTCATCCACGAGGATCCGGATAAAGTTTGCTAATTTTTTCTCAAAACTTCCCATTTTGTCCTTTATGCAAAACACGCTGCTCTTCCGTCGGTTGGGTAAACGAAAGAGCAGCTGTTTCAGTCAGTGATTGATGCTTACTCGGTTGGCTCGATAGCCGGATTTCCGCTGATTAGTTTAATTCGTTGAACGCTTCAACAATTGCAGCAGCGGGAGCAGCGTCGATGATAACGTACTTGAGGTTGCCGTTGATGAGGTCCTGAACTGCGAGGGAGCCGTTCTTGTAGCCTACACATTCAACGGGAAGACCTGCAAAGCCCCAGTCAGCGTCGCCTTCCACGTAGAACTGGCCGGTGGTGCCGGTCTGTACGCCTACCTTGGTGGTCTTGTCGAGGCCGTTGAGGATTGCTTCAACAGCAGCGCCGTCAGCACATGCGTCGAAGGTGGTGTCGTCAGCGAGGGTGATGAGCTTCTGGGATGCCTTGTAGTAGGAATCGGTGAATGCAACATATTCCTTGCGTTCTTCGTTGATGGTCAGACCTGCCATAGCGATGTCGCACTTCTGCTGACCGACGGAGAGACATACAGCGTCAAAGTCCATGTTGGAGATAACGAGTTCGAGACCGAGTTCCTGTGCGAGAAGGGACGCGATTTCCATGTCGATGCCGTAGTATGATTCGCCCACGGTGTATTCGAAGGGTTCGAAAGCAGCGTTGGTAGCAACTACGAGCTGATCCTTGGATTCGTCAAGAGCAGCGGAGGTAACAGCGGTGGGAGTGCCGTCGCCGAAGTACTTGTTGCAGATTTCTTCGAAAGTGCCGTCAGCCATGATCTTTGCGATGAAAGCGTTGGTCTTTTCGAGAAGTTCGGGCTGGTTCTTGTCAACGCCGAATGCGTAGTCTTCCTGGGTGAGTTCGATTTCAACGACCTTCACGCCGGTGGAGCCGCCGCAGGATGCGAATACGAAAGTCAGCATCAGAGCAGCGAGAGCGAGAGAGAGAATCTTTTTCATGTCTTGTCTCCTGAATGATTTTGTTTTTGATATGAAGATATCATTTGAGGGTATCATATTATAACATCTCCCGCCCGGAAAAGCAAGACCTAAAGCTAAAAATTATTCACTGTTTTTGAATGTTTTTTCGCCTGATTTTGGAAGAAATCTCAATATTCCGCATAAATTCAAGCCGGTTATAAGAAAATCCTGTAATACTGTGCCTTTTCAGGTGAAAATCGTCCACAATTCCGGAAAACGGGATGTATAGAAGAAATGCATGTCGGTTATGCTGTAAACAAATCCAAACCCACGGAGGCAGTCATGGAAGAAAACAGAAACGAAAAGAACACGGAGAAGGACACCCCGGAGAGCATTAAGACCACCGGAAGCGTCATTTCCTCATCCGGCGAGGAGACGATCCACTGTCTCACCGTCATCGGGCAGATTGAGGGACACTACGCGCTCGGCGACGGACAGAAGGCAACCAAATACGAGCACCTGATCCCGCTGCTGGTATCCATTGAGGAAAGCCGCGAGATCGACGGGATGCTCATGGTGCTGAACACAATGGGCGGAGACGTCGAGGCGGGACTGGCACTGGCGGAAATGGTCGCGAGCATGTCCAAACCCACGGTCTCCCTCGTGCTCGGAGGCGGACATTCCATCGGCGTTCCGCTTGCCGTATCGGCGAAAAAATCCTTCATCGTGCCGTCCGCGACCATGACCATTCACCCCGTCCGGATCAGCGGAACCGTCATCGGCGCACCGCAGTCGTTCTACTACTTCGAGCAGATGCAGGACAGGATCATCCGCTTTGTCACGGAGCATTCCGCCGTCAGTGAAGAGACCTTCCGCTCGCTCCTCATGAGGACGGATCAGATTGCCACAGACGTCGGCTCGATCGTGGAAGGCACGGAGGCGAAGGAAATCGGGCTCATCGACGAAACGGGAGGTGTCAGCGATGCCCTTGCCGCACTGCGGACGATGATCCGGGAACACAAAACCTCATATTAATTATGAATTTTTCCCAAATCCACTTTCATTTCCGCCGCGGCTGTGATACAATAGAGCTATAAAAATTCTGACAACCACGATTGGAGACAATACCATGCTGAACGGAATTCCGAAAATCATCTCTCCCGAGCTTCTTATGGTTCTCGACAAAATGGGACACGGCGACGAAATCGTGTTCTCCGACTCCAACTTTCCCGGTGAATCCATCGCGCGATCCTCCGGTGCCGTGATTCTCCGCGCTGACGGATGCGGTGTACCGGAGCTTCTCCGTGCGGTTCTTCCCCTGTTCCCGCTCGATTCGTACGATGACAACGTGTATCTCATGGACAAAACCGAATCCGACCGGGATCTTGAGATTCCGATCTGGGAGGAATACAAAGCCATCGCCGCACAGTACACGGATGCGGAGCCGGTGTATCTCGAGCGGTTCGGGTTCTACGAGCGCGCGAAGAAGGCATACGCCGTTGTTGTGACCGGCGAGAGCGCGATTTATGCGAACGTAATTCTGAAAAAAGGCGTTGTGAAGGAATAAACCGATGGCTGACAAAAAAGACGAAATCATCAACTTACAGCTCGACATCATCCGCAAGATGACGGAGAACAACATCAAGCGGCTCAGCGACGACATCTGGGGTCCCTCGCGGAATGCCCGGCAGACCGTTTCGAACGCTCAGAAGCCCGCTGTGCCCGTGAAAAACGATGTCCCCGTCACGCCATCCGCACCTTCCTCCGGGAACGCGAAGAAATCCGACGAGGACCTCATCAAAGCCTCCGACGGTGCCGACGTGATCGTGAACGACCCGGATGAGGAAGCGCCGCCGAAGGAAGACATCGCGGATCTGAAAAAGGAGCTGGACTCCTACATAGGTCTGGACGAAGTGAAAAAAGAGGTGAAGAACCTCATCAATATGGCGACCGTGTACAAGCTCCGTCAGGACAACAATCTTCCCAATCCCGACATGTCCCTGCATCTGGTGTTCTCCGGCAATCCCGGCACGGGCAAAACCATGATCGCACGGTTCATGGCGCGGGTCTATCACTCCCTCGGGCTCCTCTCCGTCGGCAAGCTGATTGAAGTCGACCGCAGCGGCCTCGTCGCGGGATACATCGGTCAGACCGCCATCAAGACCGCGAAGGTGCTCGAATCCGCAAAGGGCAGCGTGCTCTTCATCGACGAAGCCTACACGCTCACCTCGAAGACTGAGAACGACTTCGGTTTTGAAGCCGTCGACACCATCCTCAAGGCAATGGAGGACAACCGGGACGATCTGGTCGTTATCGTGGCAGGCTATATTGATTTAATGGAAGAGTTTATCGACTCCAACCCCGGTCTGCGTTCGCGCTTCAACAAGTACATCGACTTTGCCGACTACACTGCGGACGAGATGATGGGCATTTTCAAAATGAACTGCGAAAAGAGCTTCTACGTTCTCGACACGGATGCCGAAGCCGAAGTGAAGGAATACCTCACCGCTGTTGCTGACGCCGCAGGGGAATTCGGCAATGCGAGAGGCGTGCGCAATACCTTTGAGAAAATCCTCACCGAGCAGGCAAACCGCATCGCGGAAATGGACGCCGTCTCCCGGGATGACCTGATGAAGATCACGAAGGATGACGTGACAAAGGCACTGTTCGAAGACACCGGCGATGGTGTGGAAAACCAAACCTGAATGGTTTGGAAAACCAAATCTGAGGTTGGGAAAACCCAACCATGAATGGTTGGGAAAATCAAACCTTAAGTTTGGAAAATCAAACCTCAATGGTTGGGAAAAGCAAACCTCGATGGTTGGGAAAAGCAAACCCTAATAACATATATAATAACTTATATAATAACTATAATAAAAGGAGGAGAAAGAAATGGACAGCCGAACGCTTCTTGACGCCGCGATCTCTGCCATGCAGTCCGCGTATGCACCGTACTCGCACTTTCAAGTGGGAGCCGCACTTCTGACACAGTCGGGCGAGGTCTATACGGGATGCAATATCGAGAACGCCGCCTATTCCTGCACCGTGTGCGCCGAGCGGACTGCGTTTTTCACAGCCGTGCGCGACGGTCACCGGAAGTTTTCGAAAATCGCCGTTGTCGGAGGCATGAACGGTGTGCTCTCGTCCTTCACGTACCCGTGCGGTGTCTGCCGTCAGGTGATGCGTGAGTTCTGCGACGACGATTTCACCCTCATCTTCACCGACGGCACAGCCGTACAGGAGCTGAAGCTGAGCGATCTTCTGCCGTACTCCTTCTCCCCGGCAAATCTGAACGAACCGCACGGAGGATCAGCACATGAGAATGTTTGACGTAATCGGGAAAAAGAAACGCGGACTTGCCCTCTCGGAGGAAGAAATCGCGTTCTTTGTCGAAGGCTACACATCGGGCGAAATCCCGGATTATCAAGCGTCGGCGCTCTGCATGGCGATCTGCTTCAACGGGATGAGCCCGGACGAATGCGCTTCCCTGACCCGGCACATGATGCACTCCGGGGACGTCATCGACCTTTCGCACTTCCCGTACACAGCGGACAAGCACTCAACCGGCGGCGTCGGTGACAAAACCTCCCTCATCATCACACCGACAGCGGCAGTGCTCGGTCTGAGCGTGGCGAAAATGTCGGGACGCGGACTCGGACACACCGGCGGCACCATCGACAAGCTCGAATCCATCCCCGGATTTCAGACGACCCTCTCGCCCGAGCGCTTCATGCGTCAGGTGAATGAGATCGGCGCGGCACTGATCGGACAGAGCGGCAACCTCGCACCGGCGGACAAAAAGCTCTACGCCCTGCGCGACGTGACCGCCACCGTGGATTCCATCCCGCTCATCGCGTCGTCGATCATGTCGAAAAAGCTCGCGGCAGGAGCGCACACCATCGTCCTCGACGTAAAATACGGCAGCGGTGCATTCATGAAGACCCCTGACGACGCCGTGACGCTCGCCGAAACCATGGTCAGAATCGGCAAAGCCAACGGACGGAACACAGCCGCCCTGATTACGTCCATGGAAACACCGCTCGGCGAATACGTCGGCAACTCCGTGGAGGTCATGGAGGCATACCACGTTCTCTGCGGCAGGGTTCACGGGGATTTGTACGACGTCTCCTCGGCTCTGTGCACGAACATGGTGTCTCTCGCGAAGGGAATCCCATACGACGACGCGCTCACGCAGGTGAAGGACGCCATCGACTCCGGTGCGGCACGGCAGAAAATGCTCGACTGGATATCCGCACAGGGAGGCGACACCGCGTACCTCACCGAAGAGCGGTTTGCAGTCGGAAAACACCGCCGCGAAATCACAGCGGAGCACGACGGATGGCTTTCCACGGATTCCGAAGGCATCGGACGGGCGGCATGTCTGCTCGGAGCGGGACGCCTGACCAAGGATGACACTCCCGATCTGAGTGCCGGAATCCGCCTGTGTGCCAAGCGCGGCGACAGAATCCGGCAGGGCGATATTCTCGGCGAGCTGTACACATCGGATGAAAGCAAGCTTGACAGCGGTGCGCGGGAATTCATCGCATCCATGCACATCACGGACGAGAAACCCGCCGACATGCCGCTGATTTACAGGACAGTTTATTAACCCTGCAAACAATTCACCCGCGTCGCTCGTTCTTACGCAGGGACCGGCGTCCCCGACGTTCAGGCAATTACACTGAGACAATCAAAGCCGTTCACCGGCAAACAATACGAGGTACCTATGAGAAAGTACATTCTTCCTCCGACCGGCGGTGCGTACAAGGCGAATCTGCACTGCCACTCCACCATCTCCGACGGACGCGTTTCCGTGGAAGAGCTGAAAACCCGCTACATGCAGAAGGGCTACTCCATCATCGCGTACACGGACCACGACGTTCTCGTTGACCACCGCGACCTGTGCGACGAAAACTTCCTTGCCCTCAACGGCTACGAAATGGAAGTCAACGGCCCCGACGGCAAGACCGCGCACATGTGCCTCATCGCAAAGGATCAGGACAACCTGACGCAGGTCTGCTACAACAAGGACAAGTACATCTGGGGCAACGCGCTGGCATTCAAGCCCGGACTGAAATTCTATCAGGACGACTACGAACGGCAGTATTCCCACGAAGGCGTGTCCGACATGATGAAGAAGGGCCGTGACGCCGGATTCTTCGTAACCTACAACCATCCCGCGTGGTCGCTCGAGGATTACACCAACTACGGCGGCTACGAAGGCATGCACGCGATGGAAATCTGGAACACCGGATGCGTCTACGCCGGCTTTGACGACTACAATCCGCAGGTTTACGATCTCCTGCTCCGTCAGGGCAAGCGTATTTTCTGCATCGCCGCGGATGACAACCACAACGGACGCTCCTTCGATTCCCCGCACTGTGACTCCTTCGGCGGCTGGATCGTCGTACGCTGTGAAAAGCTCGACTACAAGTGCGTCACCGATGCGCTCGAGGCAGGCTTCTTCTACGCGTCCATGGGTCCGGAAATCTACGATCTCTACGTCGAGGACGGCTATGTTTACGTCACAACGTCTCCGGCGCACACCATCAACTACATGACCGGCGTCCGTCACACCGCCTGTGAATGTGCACACTACGGCGAGAACGTCACAAAGGCGAAGTTTGCGATCCGCGACAACGACCGCTACTTCCGCATTGACGTCATCGACGACTACGGCAGACACGCCGACACCAACGCGGTCTGGCTCGATACCCTGTAACCCAACAAAAACGGCTGCGGATTGTTCTGCGGTCGTTTTTTATCTCTGTTTAATTTCATGCCCCTCTTGACAGAATTCCGTTTATCCTGTAAAATAAAATCATCTGAAATACATAGAAAATCCCGAAAGGAAATCCGGTATGCAGTACAGAAAATTCGGCAAACTCGGCATTGACGTCTCCGCGTTCGGCGTGGGATGCATGCGTTTCCCCATGATCCAGAACGAGAACGGCGAGAATGTCGTTGACGAATCCGTCTCCACTCCCGTCATCCGACACGCAATCGACAGCGGCGTAAACTACATCGACACCGCGTATGTATATTCCGGTCAGAAGA
The DNA here is from genome assembly GCA_017463075.1 of Clostridia bacterium. Taxonomy (GTDB): domain Bacteria; phylum Bacillota; class Clostridia; order Oscillospirales; family CAG-272; genus UMGS1696. The sequence continues at coordinate 2,193 of JAFTPW010000220.1, read as the reverse complement.
ACGAAACCGCTGTGGGACATGCGCTCCGCGACGGCTACCGCGACAAGGTTTATCTCGCGACCAAGCTGCCCACATGGATGCTGAACACCCGCGAGGACATGGACAAGTACCTCGACGAACAGCTCGCACGTCTGGAAACCGACCGCATCGACTTCTACCTCGTCCACTCCCTCAACAAGGGCACATGGCAGAAGGCAAAGGAGCTCGGCATTTTCGAATTCCTTGACAAGGCAAAAGCGTCCGGCAAGATCAAGTACGCGTCCTTCTCCTTCCACGACGACTACGACACCTTTATCGATATCATCGACAGCTACGACTGGGATATGTGCCAGATCCAGTTCAACTACATGGACATCGAGAATCAGGCAGGTCTCAAGGGTCTTCAGTACGCCGGCAAAAAGGGCATTCCGGTTGTCATCATGGAAGGTCTTCTCGGCGGCAAGCTGGCAAAGGCTCCCGCGAACGTACAGGATCTCTACGACGCATTCCCCGTCAAGCGTTCTCCCGTTGAATGGGCGTTCCGCTTCATCTGCAATCAGCCCGAGGTCGGCACCGTTCTCTCCGGCGTGGTCGACATGGCACAGTGCGACGACAACCTCGCCATCTTCGACCGCTGCGAAACCGGCATCATGACCGCTGAGGAAGAAGAACTGATCGCCAAGGTACGCGAGGCATACAAGAGCCGCACCAAGGTCGGATGCACCGGATGCCGCTACTGTGTTCCCTGCCCGAACGACGTTGACATTCCGAAAATCTTCCGCATCTGGAACGATCTGTTCCTGTACGACAGTCCGCTCAAGGGAAACCGCGGCTACAAGCGCATGATCGAAGAAGGTCACGATGCGTCAAAATGCGTGGAATGCGGCGCGTGCGAAGGTGTATGTCCCCAGCATATCGGCATCATCGACATGCTCAAGCAGGCGGACAGCGAGATGAGAGAGTAAACCATAACAAAAAAAATCCGGTCTGCACGGCGGGGTCTTCCTCACTGCGCTCACCGGATTTTTCCGTACCGGCAAGCCCCATTCCGGAAAGGAGAAATACCATGAAAACCTTCGGCGACCTGTCATTCGATAAAAACCGTTTTCTGAAAGAAATGTTCAAAACCGGCGACCGGGATGCCCTTCAGCTCTTCGCTTATCAGACGGCGGCAAGTGTGCTCGGCAATATCTATGAGGAATACTCCCGCATCTTCGGTCTGTGCTATCTTCTCGGCGGTCTGAATGTTTATGACATCGGATGCGGCGACCATCATCAGGCATGTCTTCTGTACCGTCAGGGAGACATGACCTATACCGGCATCGATGCCCACGAAAAATTCGACTGCGACCGCATGAACAGCGTGTTCGGCACCGACCACATCCGGTTCATCCGCGACCTGTACCCCTGCAAGCTCAGAATTCTTCCCGGCAATGCGGCAATTGCACGCGGATGGATGTATTCCGATCCCGAACCGATGAAGCATGTTGCAAAGGCAGTCTCCCGGGACTTCGACCGTCTCATTGCCAACGCCAGAATCGAAAAATACACCCGCGAGGATATGCTGCGGTTCTGGGAAGAGGAAATGCCGGGATTCCGTGCCGTTCCGATCGGCGATGAGAATCTGATCCTTGCCACCAGAATACCGGAAGATTTTTCGGTCATGGAATACGAAAACTACAAATACGGCAATTCCGCTTTCGCCATCCGTTCGCTGTAAATATCAACCGAACGAAAAAATCGCCCGATCCGTCACGCAAATGACGCTATTTTAAATACTTAAACTAAATAATAGTAAACGGATTGACTAAATTTAAGCCAATCCGTTTGTTTTATAGATACTTTTTGATCTGCAATGCCATTGTATATGCTAAATTAACAGGGACTGCATTCCCTATCATTTTATACCCATAATCCAAATCTTTATAATAGAATATGAAATCATCCGGAAAACCTTGTACACGAGCGCATTCACGTACAGTTAATCTGCGGTACAAGTGCTCATAACCGGGTGCGAAGATATTTTTATTGGCATCAACCTTTGGCATTTTGGGGGCTTGGGGATGCAGCTGACACTGACGCCCGGACGCCTGCACTGTAAACGCAGGTTCATCCCACGAACGAACTCGATTTCTGGACATAAATATCGGAGAATATGACCCAATAAAATACTCATGATTTGGCACAACACATTCATTCCCATTTGTAGTATTT
>JAFTPW010000021.1:0-3477 GCA_017463075.1 Clostridia bacterium | reverse complement strand
GCTCTTTTCCCTGATTCTGACCGTACTGCCGCTTCTGGCATGCGATGCACCGGAGACACGCGAGGTTGCCGTCTTCATGTACCACGATTTCGTTCCCGACGGGGAATCCGGTGAATGGGCTGTGACCGAATCGACGTTTGAAGCCCACGTGAAAGCTCTTGCCGGCGCCGGATATATCGCGGTGGATTTTGACGATCTGAGGCAGTTCGTGCTCGGAGACGGGGATCTGCCGGAGAAATGCGTGGTGCTCTCCTGCGACGACGGGTACTGCGGCGTGACTGACATTGCACTGCCGATCTGCGAACAATACGGCATGAAGCTGACCTGTGCCGTCATCGGCGGAGCGGTGGAGCGGGACAACCACTTCATTCCCGATGCCGCACTTGCCGACCGTATCGAGCTGACGTCGCATTCGTATCGGATTCACGATCTGCCCGGCGGGTACCTCATGTCCGATCTGGACGACGAAGCCTACTGCGCGGCAGTGACGGAGGACACCGCGGCTATGACCGGCGCGTTCGCGGAGCTCTTTCCGGAGACTGCACGGACGCTGGTGTATCCGTACGGCGCATGCGATGACCGCTCGGAAGCCGTTCTCACGGAGCTTGGCTACGACCTGACCGTCACCGTGATGCCGGGAACTGCCGTGCTTGTCAGAGGAGACGGAACCACACTGAGACGCCTGCCGCGGTACGGTGTGTACGAAACCACCACAGCCGAAGAAATTCTTGCGCTGTCGGGGGAATGAATTCTGAACTGGAGGAAACCGTATGATCCTGTTTTTCTATCTTCTCGCACTGGCGATTCAGCTTGTGATGTTCGTCGGATGCCTGAAAAAGCCCGTGCGGGTGCGCTGGTCCCTGTTGTTTCTCAGCGAGCTGTGCGCACTGACGGCGGCGGTGTATTTTTCGATCTACTACAATTCGCTGCCCGGAGTCGGCATGATGCCCGGTCTGACCTACTTCGCCGAAACCCTGTCCAGTATGGGGGCGGCTGTGGTGTATCTCTGCATGCTGCTCGTGTCCGTTCTGGCATGCGTGATTGTAAAACTGCGGAACCAGTCGGGACAACGTCCCGGGAACGTATGAATCTGCCGGCTCCCGCGGATTTTTCCGGAACGGCAGCGGAAGAAAACAATAAAAAGCACAGCGGCTGTACCGGCGGAGCGGATATGCAAAAACGGACGGACACGGCGGAGATGAGCTGATCTTCGTGCTGTGAGAAAACGGAGGTAATACCATGGATTGGAAACAGCTGGAATCTGCCTGCGGGGAATGCAGGGGATGCGAATTGTATAAAACCCGGAAGAATCTCGTTTTCGGCACGGGAAACCGCTCGGCGGAGCTGATGTTTGTCGGAGAAGCACCCGGGGAGCGGGAGGATGAAACCGGAATCCCCTTTGTCGGCGCGGCGGGACAATTGCTGGACAAGTACCTCGTCGCCGTCGGACTGGAGCGGGAGGATGTGTACATCGCGAATATCCTCAAATGCCGTCCGCCGCGGAATCGCGATCCTCTGCCGGAGGAAGGCGACGCATGCATCGGATTTCTCAGAGAGCAGGTGAAGCTGATCCGACCGAAGATCATTGTGTGCCTCGGCAGAATTTCCGCCATGCGCCTGATTAAGCCGGACTTCAAAATCACCCGCGAGCACGGGATCATTGTGAAAAAAGGCGCGTTTGCCATGACTGCGGTGTACCATCCTGCCGCACTGCTACGTGACCCGGCGAAAAAGGAAGACATGTTCCGCGACATGAAGAAAATCAAGGCATACCTCGACGGTGCAGCTGAATAACACGAAAAATCCCCCGGATACCGAAAAAACGGTAAACGAGGGATTTGTTTATGCCGGAATCCGTACAGCGGAAGGCCGTGGGATACGTTTGTTTTTCACTGCAAATGCGCCGGTATGCCTGCGGAAGCTCTCTGAATCAGCGCTTTCTCAGCAGATACTTGTCGAGCTTGTCCTTCATGTTGTCGGGCATTTCACGCTTCACGGGGCAGCGGACTGCATTGACCATACGGTCGGTGAACGCGGTGATGAATTCGATGTCCTTTACCATGTGCTCGCCCTTCATGACAGCCACGGTGTCGTAGGAGTTGTGAATCGTCGCGGTGTTGCCGGGAGCGGAACGAGCGAAGGAGATGGCGGGAATGCCCTTGTCCGCAAACGGCGTGGAGTCGGAGGAGTAAACGTCCTGATATGCATGCACGCCGAAGCCCTTTTCCAGACCCATGTATGCAACGTAGTGAACCAGATCGATTTCAGAGGTGCAGCATGCGATGAACTTGCCCATGATGGAGCCGATCATGTCGATGTTGATGCAGAATACGATGGACTTGAGTGCTTCTTCATTTGCCGCGCAGTATGCCTTGGAGCCGAGCAGACCGCGTTCCTCGGAGCCGGTGAAGATGAATCTCAGACCGTAGCGGTGCGGATGATCCTTGAAGTATTCCGCGAGACCGAGCAGACCGATGGCACCGGACATGTTGTCATACGCGCCCTGGGAGAGGGAGGTGGAGTCGTAGTGTGCGGTGAATACCACGGTTTCGTCGATTTCGCCGGGCATGTCGAGGATAACATTGCGGGATTCGCCGGTGTATTCTTCCTGCTCAAGAGAGATCTTCACGGTCTTCACATCGTTTTCGATGAGCTTGATTGCGTCCTTTGCGTTGATGTTCACGCCGGGGAGCTTGTCGCCCTTGGAAACAAAGGAGCGCAGTTCCTTCTGGTCGATGTCACGGTCAGCGTAGTTTGCGTTGCCGTCGAAGGTGATGAAGCCTGCCGCGCCGTTTTCGATCAGGTCACGGAAGGTCCAGTAGCCCAGCCCGGTTTCGAGCAGAACGATCTTGCCCTTCACGAGGGACTTGGAGTAGCTGTCGGTGTTGGTCAGGTAGTAGAGCGGCGCTTCCACCTCGTGATTGCCTGCGCAGAGATAACCCTTGCAGGGAACTTCCACGCCGTCCGCTTCAAAAACTGCCTTGGAAATCTTCGCCATGGGCACTTCAAAGGGAACGATCTCGGCACACAGCCCCATATCGGCACAGCACTGCTTGAGATATTCGGCAGCCTTGAGCTCAGCGTCACTGCCGCCGGTGCGGACATACGCGGTATCCGCGAAAATTTTCATGATCTTTTCAGCATTCATGATGGGTATCCTTTCGGAGTCAAGTATTTGGTTAACGACATTATAGAACATTTTGAGGATTTTTGCAACCTTTTTCGGGGAATTCCATCGGAAATCAACGAAATTACCGCATCATTTTCACAAAACAAACACGCCCGACGGGATATGCTCCAATCGGGCGTAATTCTTATTCTTCGGTCATGGCAATCTGTTCCACGGGGACGGAGGAGACACCTTCCATGCCGCCGGTGTAGGGAATGCCGAGATGTTCGTATCCGAGCCGTGTGACCATGCGTCCGCGGAGCGTGCGTGCAAGGAACCCGATCTGAAGGAGATACGGTTCGCAGACG
>JAFTPW010000219.1:0-3525 GCA_017463075.1 Clostridia bacterium | reverse complement strand
CGCGGTGTTCTATCCGAACATCTACAAGTACCGTCAGATCTTCATGCAGGAGGGCTGGCACTACGATCTGGAAACGCCCGACTCCGAACTGACCATCAACGGTGTCGTTTACAGTGAAATGAAGGGCGCGACCTCTTCTCCCGACCGTGCAATCTGGGAAGCGATTTCCGCCGCCATGTTCCCCGACACTACATACGGCTACAACTCCGGCGGTGACCCGGCTGTCATTCCCGAGCTGACCTACGAATACTACCTCAACTTCCACAGAAGATATTATCATCCCTCCAACTCCTACATTTTTGTCTACGGCAACTGCGACATGGACGAAAGACTGGAATGGATGGACGAAAACTACCTCTCCGCATTCGACGCCATTGAGCCGAACTCCGACATCAGCCGTCAGACGCTGAGAGGCACCACCGAACCCATGCGCGTGCGCGACACCTACTCCGTTGGCACAACCGACGAGCTGGAAGGCAAGTCCTACCTCGCTTACACCACGATGGGCGGCTCCAACCTTGACGTCCTCGACTGCCGTGCATGGCACATTCTCTCCTCCGTGCTTCTGAACAACGACGGCGCGCCCATCAAGAAGGCTCTCGTTGACGCAGGCATCGGCGAGGACATCTACGGCGGCTACGACTCCCACATGATCGAGGACACCTTTGCGGTTGTTGCGAAGAATGCATCTCCCGAGGATCTCGACCGGTTCCATCAGATCATCACCGACACCCTGAAGAAGCAGATTGAGGAAGGCGTGAACGAAAAGGCACTCCTTGCATGCATCAACAGACGGGAATTCTCCTTCCGGGAAGCTGACTACGGCGGACATCCCAAGGGACTTGACTACGCGGCAAACATGCTCCAGTCCTGGCTCTACAAGGAAGACGGCGCGTTCGACTACATGCACACCCTCGCTGACTACGCGGAACTGAAAAAGCGCATCGGCACCGGATACTACGAAGACCTCATCCGCCGTCACGTGCTCGAATCCGAACATCAGGCACTCATCGTGCTCGAACCCGAACGCGGTCTGGTGGACAAGAAGAACGAAGAGCTGAAGCAGAAGCTCGCGGACTACAAGGCATCCCTCTCCGACGAAGAAATCGCGCATCTGGTGGAAGAAACCCGCCTTCTCCGCGAATATCAGAGCCGTGAAGCCGACGAAGCGGAGCTCAACTGCATCCCGTCCATCCAGCGCACCGATATTCCGCGCGATACCATTCCCTACTACAACCGCGAAACCACCGTCGGCGGCTTGAAGACCGTCTTCCATGACGTGGAAACCAACGACATCACCTATGCGGACATCTTCTTCGACATGGGCAAAATCCCGCACAAGTACGTTCCCTACGTCGGTCTGCTCGGCTACCTCATCGGCAGAATGGACACCGCGTCCCACACCTACGACGAGCTCGACACCGAAATCAAGCTGAACACCGGCAACCTCTCCTTCTGGCATCACACCATCCGCAAGTTCGGCACCATGGACGAGTACGTTCCCTACTACGGCATTTACGCGAAGATGATGCCCGAAAACGCTGACTTTGCCCTCTCGACCGCACTGGAAATCATCACCACGACGAAGTTCGACGACGTCAAGCGCATCAAGGCTGTCCTCAACGAAATCCGCTCCGACAAGCACAGCGAAATCATGCAGAGCGGCAATGCCATCGCAGCGGCACGCGCACGTTCCTACTTCTCCCGTCTCGACTGCTACAATCAGGACATCGGCGGTCTGAATTTCTACTTCTTCATCTGCGATCTTCTCGACAACTTCGACGAAAAGTCCGCGGAAATCGTGGAAAATCTGAAGAAGGTCACGGCATACATCTTCAATCCCGAAAAGATCACCGTTTCCCTCGCGGCTGACGAAGCGGGTGTGGCGGCTATGGATGCTGCTCTCACAAAGCTGACCGCAGGACTGGCGGCAATCCCGCACGATTCCCTCGGAGATGCGGAAGAATACGTTCCCGTGAAGAAGAACGAAGGCATTCTCATCCCGTCGCAGGTGCAGTATGTCGCAAGAGTCGGCAACCTCGGCTTCGACGGAATGGAATACAACGCGGCGTTCAACGTCGTCAAGACCGCGGTCAACATTGACTGGCTCTACCAGCAGATCCGCGTCAAAGGCGGTGCTTACGGATGCGGATGCGGCTTCGGCGGCGACTCCGGCAATGTACAGTTCACCTCCTACCGCGACCCCAAGCTCACGGAAACCTTCGAAGTCTACGGCAAGACCGGCGATTTCGTCCGCACCGTGAAGTTTGACGAGCGCGAACTGACCAAGTACATCATCGGTACCTTCTCCGGCTACGAAAGACCCATGTCCCCCGCAGGCAAGGCATCCCGCTCCATGAACGCATACCTCAGCGGCAGACCGTTTGAAGATGTGCTCAGGGAACGCGCCCAGATGCTCGACATCACCGAAGAGCAGTTCCGTTCGGCGGCTGATGTGTTCGACAGGATCTGCGCGCAGGGCTACACCTGTGCCGTCGGCAGCGAACAGAAGCTCCGCGAAAACGCAGACATGTTTGACAATCTCGTAACGATCAACTGAGTCCCCCGGAATGCGCGGAAAGGAGACAGTTATGGAATTTCAATTTGAAACGGACTATTCGAGGAAAGCGTTGACAGCAATGGCAAAGGCAGTGCGGAAAACCGTGCGGAAGAAAAGAAGCCGCCGGACGCACATCTTCGGATGGATCGTCCTCGTGATTGGACTTCTGCTTGCCCTCCCGCTCGGCGAGGATGATGCGATTCAGGCAGGGGATATTCTTGGTTTTTTCATCAGTGGTCTTCTCCTGGTCGTCCTGATTTTTGAAGACCGCCTCAACGGTCTGATCGCCGGGACACGGATGCTCCCCGGAATGAAGCACAATTCCGCTGTTTTCGGAGAGGAAAATTACACAACCTCCAACGAAATGGGCAAAACCGAGTGGCATTACGACAAGATCGACGCGCTTGCGGAAAGCAGGGATTACTTCGTGTTCGTCTTCGGAAACAATCACGCGCAGGTGTACGGCAAGTCCGGCATCTCCGGCGGTACCGCTGACGAATTCCGCAGCTTCATCACCGAAAAGACCGGCAGAACCGTTCTGAAAATCTGAATACAGAAAAAAGTCCCGGGAGTTTTCTCAGGACTTTTTCTCTTCGGTTTTATGCGCGCTTCTGCCATTCTCCGGCATGGGTCTCGAGTGTTCTGCGGATTTCGGCAAACTCCGGTGTCTCGCGGATGAAGTCGTAGCGGGTGTTTTCCAGTGCATCCAGACTGTCGGCGGCGGTGTTTGCGGTCTTTGTCGCCGAGAATCCGTACGCATTCTGTCCGCGGAACAAGAGCGAGGTCTGGGTGTAGTCCGGATTTGCCGCAAATTCCACGAACTTTACGGCGTGATACGCGGTGATTCTCAGATTCGCGATGGTGTTTTTCGCGTCATTCCGTGCGGCATAATACTCGGCAAGGCGGGTGTGGATTTCGCGCAGACGGTCGTGATAGAAGCCGTAGTCCCCGTCCTCGAACATGAT
>JAFTPW010000218.1:0-4836 GCA_017463075.1 Clostridia bacterium | reverse complement strand
TGGATGCGGATATCGACCTGATCCTCAAGCAGTTCTCCGGCAGCAGTCTGTATGTATGCGTCAGAACCTTTGACCCCAACATCGACGAGCGCATGATCGCGAAGAAGCTGAACATGAAGCGTATCCCGCTCAAGATTGTCCGCTACGCAAGCACTGACGAGGTCGGACTGTATGAAGAAAAGGTTGACAGCGGTCTTGTGACCTGCGGCTCTCCCAAGTCCCTGCTTCAGGTGATTTCCTACTGCGGCAAGGTGCTTCACACCAAGAAGACCAACATCGCGCTGGGCGTGCTCTCCGTGATGATCAGTACCGCGATTCTGGTGCTGCTGCTTCTGTCCCAGTCCATGGGCTCCCTGAACTCGCTCTTCGTTGCGGTTTACCAGCTCATCTGGCTCATTCCGATGACCATTTCCTCGAGAATGTTCATCCGGTGACCAATCCAATACCCAAGAAAAATTTTAAGGAGAATAACGGGAGATGCGAAAATCAAGTCTCCCGTTCTTTTTTGATATGAATAACAAGATCAGAAGTTTTCTTGCTTCCGTTCAGAAACCGGGACGTTACACCGGCGGCGAAACCAATTCGGTTTACAAAAATCTCGATGAAGTGAAGATGCGCGTTGCGTTCTGCTTCCCGGATACCTATGAAATCGGTATGTCCAACCTCGGCATGCGGATTCTCTGCGACTGCTTCAACGCCGTGGACGGTGTCTGGTGCGAACGCGTCTATGCGCCGTGGATCGACATGGAAGAGCAGATGCGCAGTCACGATGTACCGCTGTTCACCCACGAAAGCGGGGACTGTGTCGGCGATTTCAATATGGTTGCGTTCACGTTACAGTACGAGCTGTGCTACACAACGATGCTGAACATGCTGGATCTTGCGCGGATTCCTCTGCGTCGTGAAGACCGTACGGACGAGCATCCCATCATTCTGGCGGGCGGTCCCTGTTCCTATAACCCGGAGCCGGTGTCCGATTTCGTTGACATTTTCTCCATCGGTGAAGGGGAAGAAGCACTGCCGGAACTCGCGCGTCTGTGGCTTGAGATGAAGGAAAACGGCACCTACACTCGCGAGGCGTTCCTCTACCGTGCCGCAACCGAGCTGAAGGGCTTCTATGTTCCTTCCTTATATACTGTAACTTACAACGAAGACGGCACGATTTCCGCCATCACGACTGCGGACGAAAAGGTTCCCGCCGTTGTGGAAAAGCGCGTGGTTGAGGATTTCGACAAGTGCTACGTGCCGCTCAATCCCGTGCTCCCGAATATCGAAACCGTGCATGACCGCGTGACTCTGGAAGTGTTCCGTGGATGTATTCGCGGATGCCGCTTCTGTCAGGCGGGTATGGTCTGCCGTCCGGTGCGTGAAAAATCCCCGGAAACCCTCGACTGCATCGCGAAAACCATGGTCGAAAACAGTGGTTACAGCGAAATTTCGCTCTCGTCCCTGTCGATCAGTGACTATTCCGGCATCAGCGAGCTGACCGACCGGCTTCTCGACTGGACGAACGACAAGATGATAAACCTGTCCCTGCCTTCCATGCGTGCCGACAGCTTCACGAAGGAGCTGATGGACAAAATTTCGACCGTGCGCTCTTCCACGCTGACTTTTGCGCCGGAAGCGGGTACGCCCAGACTCCGTGACGTCATCAATAAAAACATCACCGAAGAGGAAATCCTCCGCGCGGCAGGTGTTGCATATGCGGCAGGCAAGAATCAGGTGAAGCTGTACTTCATGAACGGTCTGCCCGGCGAAACCTTTGAGGATATCGAAGGTATCTCCACGCTCGCAAGCCACGTCGTCGATGAATATTACCGCACACCCAACCGCAGCAAGGCGCGTCAGCCGCAGGTTACCCTGTCCGTGGCGTGCTTCATTCCGAAACCGCATACACCGTTCCAGTGGGAGCGTCAGAATACCCTCGAAGAACTGACCGAAAAGCAGGATTTCCTCTCCTCCAAGATCCGGGACAGAAAAATCCGCTACAACTACCACGATGCGAAGGTTTCCCGTCTGGAGGCTGTTTTCGCGCGCGGTGACCGTCGTCTCGGCAAGGCTCTTGAAGAAGCGATCCGCCGCCATGTCCGCTTTGACGCATGGGAAGAACAGTTTGACTACGACAACTGGATGGATATTTTCGCGTCCGTCGGCATCGATCCGGCGTTCTATGCGAACCGTACCATGGCGGACGAGGAAATTCTCCCGTGGGATATGATTTCCGCCGGCGTGACCAAGACGTTCCTCCTTTCCGAACGCCATAAGGCTCAGCAGGCGATTGCAACCCCGTCCTGCAAGGAAAAGTGCTCCGGATGCGGCGTGAACAAGCTCGTCGACAAGAAATACTGCCGCTGGTGCCCCGGTCATCCCGATCTGCCGGACAGCGCGGGCAAAATCGCGTCCGACAAGGAAATCCACCGTCCGAACGAAGGCGTCGTGAAGGGAAGCATCAAGCCCGCGCGCCAGATCCGTGTGCGTTTCCGCAAGTTCGGACCGATGCTGTACATTTCCCATCTCGATCTCTCGAAAACGCTGTCCCGCGCCATTGTCCGCTCCGGTCTGCCGGTGTACTATACCGAGGGCTTCAATCCGATTCCGAAGCTCGTATTCGCGACACCTCTGTCCGTCGGCTGCGGCGGTGAAGAGGAAGTGCTGGATATCCGTCTCATGAAGCCCGTCGGCAACGCGGAAATCACGGAGAAGCTGACCGCTGTCATGCCTGCCGGTATCGAGATCACGCAGATTTACGAGCAGAGAGGCAAGCTGACCGAAATCAAGTGGGCGGAAAACCGGATTACCTTCGGGGACGTGGAAATGGACGAGACGCTGCCCGCAAAGATCGAGGAGCTGTTCCACCATCCCGTCATCATGATGAAGCGTTCCAAGAGCGGCGACAAGGAGACCGACATCACCTCCCTGATCCGTTCCGTGAGCGCGGAGTGGGTTGACGGTGAGCTGGTCGTTACGGCGATCACGTCCGCGCAGAGCGAGAATTATCTCAATCCCGAATACGTTGCGCAGGCGATTGACAATGCGTTTGCGGTATCCGGTGAGCGCGGCTGGCACGTGATTTGCAGACGGAAGCTCATGCTGGAAGACGGAAGCGATTTTGAATGATGGAAAGAATGATTTATCTTCACGGACTCGGTCAGGATGCGTCTGCCTGGAAAGAAACTGCGGCTTGTGTGAACGGCGGCGGGGAATTCCCAGATCTTGCAAAGCTGTGCGAAGGTGAAGTGGTCTGCTGGCAGGTTCTGTCGCGCAGGTTCGAGGAATATTGTCGGGCTGAGGATGGAAAAATGGTTTTGTGCGGTCTGTCGCTTGGCGGAATTCTTGCGATGGAGTATGCAATCAAACATCCCGACAGGGTTGAAAAGCTGATTCTGGCTGGTGTGCAGTACAGGATGCCGACGCGCTTGCTGGGATTTCAGAATTTTCTGTTCAGACTGATGCCCGAGAGTGCGTTTCCGGGCGGCGGGTTCGGCAAAAAGGAGTTTATCTCTCTGACGAAATCGATGGCTGACTTGGACTATACGGATGAACTGAAGAAGATTGAGTGCCCTGTTCTGGTGATCTGCGGAGCGAAGGACAATGCGAACAAACAAGCCTGTGCGGAGATTGCGGAAATGCTGCCTGATGGCAGACTGTGTGTGATCGACGGCGCGGGATACGAGTTGAATTGCTCGCATCCGAAAGAACTGGCAGAAGCAATCAGGCGATTCTTATAAGAATAGTAAGGGCGTGGGAAACTGCGTCCTTATTTTCTTTCCTTTAATATGAATGTCACGTGCCCGCCGTCGTCTGCTGTGAGGAGGAAAACGTCCTCGGGATCGGTGTGACGCTTCTTTAGTTCGCTGTCAAGGCGTTTGCGGCTCCATCCGGCGGCTGTGAGGTTGTGCGCGATGATGGTTCCGTCGAGGATGAGGAGGTGTGCAATACCGTCGTCGTGGGTCGTAATCTGCATGTCCTCCGGTGTCAGCGGCGCTTTCTCGACTTTAGGGAAGACGGACAGCTTGCCGTTCTCTTCGAGGATCGCATAATTGATGTGGGAAACGTCTGAGAATCCCTTCTGCCGCAGCTCGGACAGCAGCTCGTCAAGCTCTATGCGGTTTTTCTTCATGGCGGTGATGTCGAGCGTGCCGCGGTTGATGAGGATTGCGGGTTTGCCGTAAAAGAGGCGTTTGAGGGCGTTGGAGCGTATCAGGAGTGCGGAGATGAGGATTTCGAGTGTGATAAGAACAGCGATGGGAACGATTGCGTGGAGGAGCGGGAAGTCGGGTGAGGTGATCGGTGTGGTCGCGATTTCGGAAAGCATGACGGCGATGATGAATTCGGACGCCTGAAGCTCGCCGAGCTGGCGTTTGCCCATGATACGCATGGCGAGGATGAGGGTGAAGTAGATGATGATGGTGTGTATTACGATGATAAGCATGCTGAAAGTGTTGCCGGAATTGTGTGCTGTTATGCATCCGGAGTGTGAGGAAAAGGAAATCTGCGAAAAACATTCAAAAAAATCGAAAAAACTTCAAAAAAGGTATTGACAAAGCGGACGGGAAGTGGTATAATATGAAAGCTGTCAGCGAGAGACGCAGTCAGGACAACGAAAGCTCACGAGTTTGAAAAAAACTTCAAAAAACTTTCAAAAACCTCTTGACAAACAGATCTCACTGTGGTATAATAAAAAGGTCGCTGAGATCGAGCAAGTCAACCGGTTGAAAAAACTTCGAAAAAAAGTTTCAAAAACCTCTTGACAAACGAGATCGAATGTGATATAATAAACAGGCTGTCAACGAGACAGCGCAAAACAAATCGCTCATTGAAAATTGAACAACAATG
>JAFTPW010000217.1:0-8220 GCA_017463075.1 Clostridia bacterium | reverse complement strand
GCTACTGTGCGTTTGAGAAGAAGATCCCGTTCATTTCCTATCCCACCGCCGCATCCGTTGACGGATTTGTGTCCGGTGTTGCCGCGATGACGTGGTACGGTCAGAAGCTCACCTTTGAATCCGCACCGCCGATCGCTGTGTTCGCGTCTCCCGCCGTATTCTGCACCGCACCCGACAGACTGACCGCGGCAGGCGTGGGCGATGTGTTCGGCAACTATACCTCCCTTTTCGACTGGAAAATCGGCAGAATTCTCACCGGAGAATACTACTGCGAAGAAATCGCCGGTCTGGAAGTGGACGCCATGAACGATCTCAGAGAAGTGATGTTCAACAAGGACGCGTACACCGCCGAGGACTACACCACCAGGGTCATGAACGCCCTGCTTCTGTCCGGTCTTGCGATGCAGCTTGCGGGTAACTCCCGTCCCGCGTCCGGTGCGGAGCATCACATGTCCCATCTGTGGGAAATGGCGCGGCTCAACGAGGACACCGACGCACTGCACGGGGAAAAGGTTGCCGTGGGACTTCTCGCGGTTCTGCGCACGTACAAGAAGTACCTTGCGAATGTGGATATCGACGCCATCCGTGCGATTGATGTGAAAAAGGTCATGGACCGCGCGTATCTCGAACCGGTTTACGGCGAGCTGACCGACGGCATTCTCAAAGAAAACATGCCCGACGGTACGCCCGCGTCCTCCAGCCTGTCGAAAATCCGCATTGACGACGCCGACGCGGTACTCGCACAGATTGCCGACGCCGCACGGGATCTGCCGGAGCTTGAAGAGATCGAGAATCTGCTGAAAATCGCCGGCGCGACCTGCACGACAGCTCAAATCGGCCTGCCCGCGGAAGACGCATTCACGGAAAAGACCCTCACCTACGCACCTTACGTCCGCAACAGACTGAGCCTCCTGAAAGTCATCAAGGCTGCGGAGATGAAGTGAAGATAACGAAAACTGCCCCGGATCGGAGGATCTGAGGCAGTTCTTTTGTTTGCGGGATTTACTTTTCCCAGATGACAATGACGTCGTTTTGGTCGGATACGTTTTCAAGCCAGA
This sequence comes from Clostridia bacterium, assembly GCA_017463075.1. Taxonomy (GTDB): domain Bacteria; phylum Bacillota; class Clostridia; order Oscillospirales; family CAG-272; genus UMGS1696. The sequence continues at coordinate 7,162 of JAFTPW010000217.1, read as the reverse complement.
TCCGTGCGATTTCTTCGGGATATACCGGCGTATCGGTGCGGAAGGTCTGCCGGAAAAGTCCCGGATCGGACGCGAAGCTATGTCCCCAGTAACTGTTCTGCTCATCAATCGTCAGCCGGTCATCGGTAAATGCGATTTTGATATTATAAAAATCTTTCGGCCGGATCTGCGTGTAAAGTTCCCGGGCGGCGTCTGCGTCATAGGGCATGTCTGCCAGAAGGGAATTGTAGAGCATGCTGTAATGCCCAAGACAGTCGAGCGCGGGAGTGTTCCATCCTTCAACCGCAATGGTTTCGCCCAGCTCATCGCGGATATCCACGATAATTTCCAGAGGCGTAACCGTGATGCAGTCAAGTTTCAGCGTCACTCCGCTCACGGTGAATTCACTGTCACATTCGATCACGGCTCTGTCAAGCGGTTCCAGCTCACTGTCGATGGTAAAATCAACGGTCACTTCCTCTGCGAGCAGCTCGCTGAGCAGGTTGCCGGTATAACACCCGGATTGCATTTCCTCCGTCACCGAAATGAGATGATCCACAGTCAGGCGGTACTCCCCTTCACCCGTGATTCTGACGGGTAGATACAGCTCAATCGCGTCCGTCCGGTCGTCGCGCAGGTCAGCGAAGATATCGCCCGCCTGTAACCCGGTGATACCGAGCTTTCGTTCCGTCATGACGCCGTACCCGTTTTTCGGAGTGACGGGAACCGCTTCACCGGTTTTATACAGCGTATAGCTTTCACAGGTGATCAGACCTGCCGGAAAATCGCCGTCGTGGCTGGTCAGCGTGACATACAGGTAGGTGTTGTCCCCGTCCCGTACGGCTTTGACGGCTTCGAGCGTGATCCCGCTTTCCACGGCGGATGCATGAATCATCTCCGACTTCGGATCAATGATTTCCTCTTCCCGCGTGAAAAAGTCGAGGATGATTCTGCCGGTTTCGGCGAGTGCGTCACGGAAGGCAAACACCGTGGTTGACATGACTGCGGTCAGTACGGCGGCAGCGGCAATTGCGGCAGCACGGCGGAAAACGGGACGTCTGCACGGCTTTTGGATGCGGTCTGCGTCTGCAATGCGGGCTTTTGTGCGGGATGTGATGCGTTCGATCTGTTTTTCGGAAAGTTTCACGGGTTCGATGCCCGGGAGCTGATCGGGTGTCAGCTTGTGAAGTTCATTGATGAAATTTTTCATGTGACTGTTCCTCCTCATCAATCTGATCCGTCAATGCCTCGTTTTTTGAGTTCTTTACGGAGTTTTGATTTTGTGTAGTAAAGTCTGTTTTCAACATATTTCGGCTTTACACCGAGTTCTTTTGCGATTTCTTTGACAGACTGGCAGTAGTAGTACCGTCTGGTGAAGATCTCGTTGTCCGGGGGTGTCAAGGAGTCAATCGCTTCCCGGATGATTTCCGCCCGGATTTTTTCGTGTACCTCGTCGTCCGTGAAGCCGGCATCCGCGATTTCCTCATCGAGTTCTTCCCAGACATGTCTGCGGAGCTGTTTGGCACGGTTGATGGCGTGATGTCTGGCGATTGTGACAAGAAGTGCGCGGATTCCGCCGTCCGACATATCGTATTTTTCCGCAAACCAGAATGCGGCAAAGACGTCCGAGCACACCTCTTCAATGTCTGATTTTTTCTCTTTTCCGAGGATGCCGGATACGATGGTATATACAAGCGGAGAATACTTTTTAATGATATCGTCAAGATTCTGTTCATCCATGGGCTGATCTCCTTATGCAGTGCCGATTTTGCTTTCATTCTCGAGAAATGCAAGCGGAACGTTTTGTCCGTTCATAGATACAAAGCACCGGAAAACCGTTTTTCACTTGAAATTGATGAAAAAACATGAAAAATTTTCTGAAATAAATCCGTGCAGATGCAGAAGGACTGTCCCGCAGGTGAACGGAGCAGTCCTTTTCGTTTATTCGGCTTTGGTTTTCGCGACCCATTCTGCCCAGCGCGGGTCGGACTGGATTTCGTCCCGTACAAGGGAATACTCCTGCACGCTCCACCACGGCCAGTCCTCGGCGAGACTGTATGCGGCGGTGTGCGGAACATTCGCATCGTTGCTGTGCGGTGGATTGATCTTCACCAGCCGTACCAGCGGAGAGGTGTAGAATGCGGCGTCCGATTTACAGCATGCACGGCACTTTTGGAACTGACTGAGGGACTCATCCAGTGCGGCAAAGGCGTCATCGTGCCGTCCGTCGAGCCAGAGATACAGCGAGAGAAGCGTGTATATCCGCGCGATGAAGCCGTGATGGATGCCGTAGTTTCCGTCGGGGCAAACGTGCTCAAACAGTCCGATGGCGTCGGTGAGGCTCTGTGCTTTTTCGGCAGGCGTCATATTCTGCTCGTACGCCATGGTTGTGCCGACCATGAGTTCAGCGGATGCCCGGATTGTTTTGAGCAGTGCCGCGCCGTATGCTTCTGCCTGAGCCTTTCCGTCGCATGCATTGATCCGGATGAAATCCCGCGAGCCGTACAGATCGGGCAGGGTCTCCACCAGAGCGGCCGCGCGTCCGTGTTCTCCGGTGTTCAGATACAGTTGGGTCAGATACCGGATTGCCTGCTGACGCATGTCTCCTTCGGGCAGGGTTGGCAGCAGCTTTTCGTACAGCAGGATCGCTTCCTTCCATTCCGCGTAGGTACGGTGGCGTTCCGCGTCGTAAATGTTATAGCCTTCGTCGTCGATCAGGTGGTATTCGCCGTACCGGACGTAGCCCGCATTGTACAGCACCGACGCGAGGGACAGCATGATTTTTTCGTTTTCGGGAAATTCAAGCATCGCGGACCGGGCCAGCATAATGCATTCGTCGATGTTGATGTCCACGCCGTTGTTCAGTGCGTTCATCTCATTGATGCGCGACGCCAGCTCATCCACCCGCTGTTCACGCCGGTTTTCGTATCCGAACAGCTCGTCAATCGACACGCCGAAGTAATTCGCAATGGACGGCAGCAGTTCCATGTCGGGACAGCAGATGCCTTTTTCCCAGCGCGATACCGCCTGCGACGTAACACCGAGAGCCTGCGCAAGCTCCTCCTGTGTCCGTCCGTCTCGGTGTCTGAGTGTTTTCATGATTTCGTTCAGTCTGATTGTCATATTGCGTTCTCCTGTTTCGTATTCTGTATTCACCGGTGTGATTTCATTATACAGGAGCTTGCCGGAATAGTCAACAATCAATTTGTTGTTTCAAAATCAACAGAATGTTGGATACGCCGTTTGCATCGTATTCATAAAGCGGAAGAATAAACGAAAAATAAATCACGGATATTGTGAAAATACAACAAAATCCGACATCCGGAATGGGGACATTTCTACGTTATTTTCTTGTGTCAAATCTTGCAAATTCAAGACGAACGGTGTATAATTATACCGTCATCACAGTACCGCAGGGAAGCGGCTGTGAAAATCATGACCAACAGAGGTATTACCCATGGCATTAAAGAATCCTTATCTCATCAGTGTTTATGAAAATACATGCAAGCGAAATCCCGGCGAACCCGAATTCCTTCAGACCGTTGAAGAAGTATTCGAGTCCCTGGAACCCGTTGTTGAAAAGCGCCCCGACTTCGTAAAGGCAGGCATTTTCGAGCGTATGGTTGAACCCGAACGCATGATCCAGTTCAGAGTAAGCTGGGTGGACGACGCCGGCAACGTACAGGTGAACCGCGGTTACAGAGTTCAGTTCAACTCCGCAATCGGTCCCTACAAGGGCGGTTTGCGCTTCCATCCTTCCGTAAACGCTTCCATCATGAAGTTCCTCGGCTTCGAACAGACCTTCAAGAACTCTCTCACCGGTCTCCCCATGGGCGGCGGTAAGGGCGGTTCCGACTTCAATCCCTCCGGCAAGTCCGACAACGAAATCATGCGCTTCTGCCAGAGCTTCATGACCGAGCTCGCAAAGCACATCGGACCCGATACTGACGTTCCCGCAGGTGACATCGGCGTCGGCGCACGTGAAGTAGGCTATCTCTTCGGTCAGTACAAGAGACTCCGCAACGAATTCACCGGCGTTCTCACCGGCAAGGGCTTCTCCTACGGCGGCTCCAGAATCCGTCCCGAAGCTACCGGCTACGGCGCAGTTTACTATGTTGAAAACCTCCTCGCTACCTACGGCGAAGAAATCAAGGGCAAGACCTTTGCAGTATCCGGCTTCGGCAACGTTGCATGGGGTACCGTTCAGAAGCTCACCGAACTTGGCGGTAAGGTTGTTACCATCTCCGGTCCCGACGGCTACATCTACGACAAGGACGGCGTGAACACCCCCGAAAAGATCGCGTACATGCTCGAAATGCGTTCCTCCAACCGCAACCGCGTGGAAGACTACGCTGACAAGTTCGGCGTTCCGTTCTTCGCAGGCAAGAAGCCCTGGGGCGAAAAGGTTGACGTTATCATGCCCTGCGCAACCCAGAACGAAGTCAACATTGACGACGCAAAGGCTATGGTTGCAAACGGCCTGAAGTACTACGTTGAAGTTTCCAACATGCCCACCACCAACGAAGCTGTTGCATACCTCAAGGCAAACGGCGTTATCGTTGCTCCTTCCAAGGCAGTAAACGCGGGCGGTGTTGCAGTATCCGGTCTCGAAATGAGCCAGAACTCCATGCGTTACAGCTGGTCCTCCGACGAAGTTGACGCAAAGCTCAAGGACATCATGAAGAGCATCTACGAAGCATCCGTTTCCGCTGCAAAGGAATACGGCATGGAAGGCGACCTCGTTGCAGGTGCCAACATCGCAGGCTTCCTCAAGGTTGCAGAAGCTATGCTCGCTCAGGGTATCGCATATTAATCAAACCGAACAAACAAAAATCGGCAGAGTGTATTTTCCGTACACCCTGCCTTTTTTGTGTTTGTTTATGCATTTGGATGACTGTTTATGCAGTGCGAATCACCACACAAACGGAAATATGAAAAAACAGCCCGCTCCATGAGGAAAACGGACTGTTCTTTTCATTTATGCCTGATATTCGTAGCCGAGTCTGAGCGCCTTTTCGTTCTTTTCGATGAGAGCGGTCTTGGTCGCGGGAATGCCTGCAATCAGATAATCGCGGAATTCAGCGTAATCGAAAATGCCGGTCACCTTGAGAATGTAGCCGATGAGGATGACGTTTGCGAAGCCCTTGAGGTCGTTTTCGTCAGCCATGCCGGACGCGGGAACGTATTCCGCCTTGATGTCGGTGCGTTCGCTCTTCCTGTCGATGAGGGTGGAGTCGCAGAACACAATGCCGCCGGGAGCTACCTTGGGTTCGAACTTGTCGTAGGAAGGCAGATTCATAACCACAGCGATGTCGGGGGAAGATACGCTGGGAGAACCGATTTCTTCATCGGAGATGACAACGGTGCAGTTGGAAGTACCGCCGCGCATTTCGGGACCGTAGGAGGGAAGGAAGGTTACATTCTTGTCGATGTGCATGCCCATCTTCGCCATCTGCTTGCCGGAGAACTGGATTCCCTGACCGCCGCTGCCTGCAAAAATGATTCTGGTTGTCATATTATTCACCATCCTTTACAGCTTCGGTGTCCTTGTAGGTGCCGAGCGGGTAGTAGGGCATCATGTTGTCGCGGAGCCACTGGAGAGCGTCCACGGGAGAGAGACCCCAGTTGGTCGGGCAGGTGGAAAGAACTTCAACGATGGAGAATCCCTTGCCGTCGAGCTGGTTCTGGAATGCCTTTTTAATCATCTTCTTGGCATTGGTAATGTTCTTGGGGCAGTCAACGGAAACACGGGAAGCGAGCGCAACGCCGTCGAGGGTGGAGAGCATTTCGCATACGCGGATGGGGCTGCCCTGGATGCTTCTCTTGCGTCCGTAAGGAGAGGTGGTGGTTACCTGACCCGGAAGGGTCGTGGGAGCCATCTGACCGCCGGTCATGCAGTAGATACAGTTGTTGATGAAGATAACGGTGATGTTTTCGCCGCGGGTTGCGGAGTGAACGGTTTCAGCGGTACCGATTGCCGCAAGGTCACCGTCGCCCTGATAGGTGAAGACAACGGCATCGGGATGGGTTCTCTTGACACCGGTCGCAACAGCCGGAGCACGTCCGTGAGCCGCTTCGATCATGTCGCAGTTGAAGTAGTTATAAGCAAAGACCGAGCAGCCGACCGGTGCGATACCGACGGTTTTGCCTTCGATGCCCAGTTCGTCGATGACTTCCGCAACCAGACGGTGTACGATACCGTGGGTGCAGCCGGGGCAGTAGTGAAGCGGAATATCGGTCAGTGCGTGAGGTCTGTCAAATACAGTTTTCATGTTGGGTAATCTCCTTTCGCAAACTCAGAGGCTTTCCGCCAGACGGGTGATTTCAGCGGCAACTTCTTCGACGGAAGGAATGATACCGCCGGTGCGGCCGTAGAAGTGAACGGGACGCTTGCCGTTGACTGCCAGACGGACGTCGTCAACCATCTGACCCATGGACATTTCCACGGAGAGGAACGCCTTTGCGCTGTCAGCCATTTCGCCGAGCTTTGCCTTCGGGAAGGGCCAGAGCGTGATGGGACGGAGCAGACCGACCTTGAGACCGGACTTTCTGACTTCGGTGATGGCACTCTTGCAGATTCTTGCGGTGATGCCGTATGCAACCAGAACGATGTCCGCGTCCTCGGTCATGAATTCCTCATACTTGACCTCGTTTGCTTCGACCTGTTCGTATCTCTTGTAGCGTTCGCGTACGGAATCTTCGAGCACATTGGGGTCGATGTAGAGGGAGTTTACGATGTTCTTCTTTCTCTTGCCGCCGTGACCGCATGCAGCCCAGTCCTTTTCGGGAACTTCGCGCTTCGGGAATGCGTCAAAGTCAACGGGTTCCATCATCTGACCGAGAGCACCGTCAGCGAGGAGCATTGCGGGCATTCTGTATGTATCGGCAAGGTCGAAGGCTTCAGCGGTGAGGGACGCCATTTCCTGAACGGAAGAGGGAGCCAGCACGATCAGACGCATATCACCGTGACCGACGCCGCGGGTAGCCTGATAATAGTCTGCCTGAGAGGGCTGGATACCGCCGAGACCCGGACCGCCGCGCTGTACGTTAACGATGAGACAGGGAAGGTCGCAGCCTGCGATGTAGGAAATGCCTTCGCTCTTGAGGGAAATCCCGGGGGAAGAGGAAGAGGTCATGGCACGGGAACCTGCGGAAGCTGCACCCATGGTCATGTTGATCGCTG
>JAFTPW010000216.1:0-15251 GCA_017463075.1 Clostridia bacterium | reverse complement strand
GATGTAGTCACCGTGTCTGCCGAGGCAGTGGGAGGTATCGTACTTGATCCAAAGATCCGGCAGTGCGCCGAGAACGACTTCCCATGCGGGATCATCCACGACGAAGTTCGCCCAGCTGCAATTGTAAACCGCAATCTTCACGTTCTTTCCCGCCGCGTATTCGATCAGCGTACGGAAATAGTTGATCGCGATTTCGCAGTTTTCCTCAAAGGACTTGCCTGCGACAGCGTTGCATCCGGTATTGAATACGGGACAGCCGAGTGCGGACGCCGCGTCGATGAGGTTCTTGTCGTGCTGAAGGGCTTCGGGGATGATTTCACCGTTTTCGTCGATGCGAACCTGTCCCCAGCGACCGATGGAGCCGACGATGACGTCATACTTCGCCATCCGCGCCTTGATTTCGTCCACATGTCCCGCAACTTCCATGCTGTCGTAGTTGTGGTTGCAGCAGAATTCCACGGCGTGCAGACCCTTCTGTGCCACATAGGCGAAGCTGTTTTCGTCCCAGCCGTTGATAATGCCGAGTTTCATATTGTTTCCTCCGTTTATAAAATTTATATCGTTCTGTAATCATCACGGAACCAGCAGATACAGACTTCCGTTTTCCGTCAGCAGAATCTGCTCGAGCCTGCATCCCATCCCGTTCACGGTCCGGAACAGCACAGCCGCACGCTCCGGATCGATCAATTCATCATCCGACGTCACGATTCTGCACACAGCGGAGCCCGAGATCTGCGCGATCCGTTCCGCAGTTTTCCGGCAGTCGATCCCGCCGTCGTCATTCGGAACCGCATCCACGGTGTGCACCGCCATGACATTGCCGAGTTCATCCGACAGCACCACGCACAGTCTGCCGGGCTTCGCGGGACTGCAAACGAAATCCGCGAGAAACGCCAGTGCAAAACCGTCGAAGCTGTCCTTATCGCGATACTCCGCAAGCACGGACTGCGCGAAATTTTCCTTTAATGACGCGAGATACTCCGCCGCCTTCCTTCCGATGCCGGGTACCTGTTCCAGTTCATCCGTGGACGCATCGAGTACACCTTCCACCGAGCCGAACCGGTTCAGCAGAGCATGCGCGGTTTCGTTGGTATTTGCACGCGGGATCACGAAGAACAGAACCTGCTCAAGCACTTCATGCGGATGGTAGTTGTCAAATCCGTCTTCCATGAAGCGCTGCCGCATCCGTTTCCGGTGACCTGCGTGAGGATTTTCCCTGCACATTCTCCGGTTACTGGACACCTACCGCCGCGAGGTACATGTTCGCCCACTGCGCGGAGTTTGCCGCCTGCACGTTGTTCATGAACACGATGTCGGAGATACCGTAGTCGCCGAGCAGATCGTGGATGTTGAAGCTGGAATGGCGCACGTCCACAACGATGATGTTGCCGAAATGCTCGCAGAGGAACGGTACAAACGCGTTGCCGAAGGAGTCCTTGAGCACGAGTACGTTCTTGTCCTGCGGATTGTCGGGCACGTTGATAACAGTGTACGGGTTGTCGCCGGCGATGAAGGTCACATAGGTTTTATTGGTATCCACAATACAGCTGTCGTAGTTGATCGTCGCGCCGTTTGCGGTGGTGATGGTCATGGTCAGATCCTTGCGCGGATAGAACGCCTCGATGATGTCCACGAAATTCTTGACGCGCGCGTCGTAGGTGTAGGTGTACATCGAGCCGCTGTATGCGTCGTTGCGGATGCCGTAGTCGAAGTCGTCGAGCGCCGCGGGCTCCAGTCCGATGGATTCGGCAAACGCACGGTATGCGTAGTACGCGCCGCGCTGAGTCCAGTGGTGGTCGCTCTTGAAGTAGAGGTATTCGTCCCGGTGATCGTACATTTCGCTGTAAACGTCAACAAAATTGATGCTGTCGTCCATGAGCGCTTCCATTTTCGTGAAAATATCCTTCTGATCCGGGATTTTTGCCGTGATTTCCGGGTTGTCCACGACGATGGAGGAAACGGGCGCCATAACAACGCTCACGTTCACATCTTCCCCGAAGAGCTGTTTGTAGTACAGCGCAGTCTTCGCGTAAAGCTCGGAGCCGGTCTGCGAGAAGAAGCCCTGCGTATAGACCGCGTCGCCGTAGATGAACATGCCGTTGAGCAGGAAGTCCGCGTTGTCCGCACCGGGATTTGCAACCGTCGTGTTGATCTCGGTTACCGTGACCTCGCAGGTTTCCTTGATTTTATCGCCGTAGGAGCAGGTCAGCGTGCAGGTTCCCGTTGCGAGAGCCTTGACGTCGATGCCGCCCTCGGGATTGAGGGAAATGGACGCGACATCCTTGTCCGATACCGACCAGCGCACGGTTGCACCGGATTCGGAGGAGGAGTCCACGGTTGCGTAAATCACGGATCCGCTGCCGACGGTGAGCTTGAGACTGGTTTTGGAGAGATGAATTGCGGTGACAACCACTTCCGGCTCGGTTTCCTCAGGTTCGGTTTCCTCGGGTTCCGTCTCCGGATCGGGTTCGGCGGGCGCTTCCGTGCCGTCCACGGTCTCACCGGTGTCGTCATCCGTAATGATAAAGCCGTCGCCGGACTCGTCGGGTTCTTCCGTTTCCGCAGGTTCGGTTTCGGCGGAGGTTTCGTCTTCATCCACAATCTCGCCCTGCGCAATATTGCCGGGAATGACGACGGTTTCTTCCGGCTCCGCGGTTTCTTCGGTTTCGGCGTTGTTTCCGCTGTTGAGGAGCGTATCGAGCGCGGCATTGACACGATCCACACCGGCGGATGCCGCGTCTTCGTTGCCGGTCACGCTGTCGGAGGTGCCGATGAGTGCAAAGCTGTCACCCACATCATACGCCACGCCTTTGAGGGTATCCATTTCCTTGGAAAGACCCACGAGCGTGTCGCGGTACAGGAAGGTATCGGAGATGTACAGGGACAGATCCGCAAAAAAGCTGCCGTCGGTGAGGGATTCAAAGGTGAACTCCGGCATTTTCGCCAGCTCACGCTGTTCCGTTTCCGAAACGGTGGGTCTGTCCGTCTGGACGATATTCAGCACAGCGACCGCACCGAACAGCACAGCCGCCGCGCACAGGCAAACAATATCAACAATCTTATTTTTCAAGGTAATCGCCTCTTGATGGGTAAAATCTGTCAGAATCTGAAGTACAGGAAGGGGTTATGGCTGTTGCCGACCAGACGGACCGTGGACGCGCCGATGAGCACGATGAGAATCACGGTTTTGAGAATCCGCTGTGCGGCGTAGGGGATGCGGCACTTTTCCGTGAGGAAATTCCACAGTGCCGGGAAAACAGGTGTCGAGAGAATCAGCGCCGCGGCAAGGAGGATGATGTTCTCCATGACGACGGATGTGGTGAAGATATTGGTCACGCCGCTCACGCCGATGCCGACGAGGTAGCCGAGATTCTTCCACAGTCCCTTGTCAAAGTAGAAGATCGCGAAGCCGAACACGGTGATGAACAGCGTGTACGCATGGGACAGCACGAACGAAACCGGTTTCGGCATTCTCTCCAGTGCGCCGAGGAAGTATTTCTTCTCCCACATCAGGAGCACACCGTAGTACACGCCCCACAGGATGAAGTTCCAGCTCGCGCCGTGCCACATACCGGTGAGGAACCACACGACCATGATGTTTCTCTGCTGATCGTGACGGTTGCCGCCGAGCGGAATGTAGACATAATCGCGGAAGAATGTGCCGAGGGACATGTGCCATCTGCGCCAGAACTCGGTTGCACTGCGCGAGATGAGCGGATAGTTGAAGTTTTCGAGGAACCGGAAGCCGAACATTTTGCCGAGCCCGATCGCCATGTCGGAGTAGCCCGAGAAGTCGAAGTAGAGCTGGAGCGTGAAGAACAGTGCCCCTGCCCAGCGTCCGGCAAATGTGACTTCGGAGAGGGAGTACAGCTGGGTCACAACCGCGTCACAGCAGTTGGCGATGAGAACCTTTTTGCCGAGCCCGAGGGAGAACCGGAACAGACCGTCGTTGAAGTCGGGAATGGTCACGCTGCGGTCGCCGAGCTGTGCCTCGATGTCCTTGTACCGGACAATGGGACCGGCGATGAGCTGCGGGAAGAAGGAAACGTACAACAGGAGCTTGAAGAAGGACTTCTGCACCTCCGTGTCCTCGCGGTAGACGTCAATGACGTAGGACATGGTCTGGAACGTGAAGAAGCTGATGCCGATGGGCATGACGAGCTGGGTCACGGGTATGGTCACGCTGAAGACGGTGTTGACGGTCTCGGTGAAGAAGCCGAGGTACTTGTACACGCACAACACCGCGAGGTTCGATACGATCGCGAGCACCAGCCAGAAGGTTTTCCACGTAACCGAGATGCATTTGTCGATCAGGCGACCGAATATGTAGTCCGCGAGCACCATGCCGATCATGAGGAAGACGTAAACCGGCTCACCCCATGCGTAGAAGAAAAGCGAAAAAGCGACGAGAACTGCCCGCCGGTACGCGTCATTTTTTATAATGAAATATGCCAGAAACAGAACCGGCATAAAAATATACAGAAAGAACAGATTGGAAAAAACCATTGAATAACCTCTCTGGGCACCCGCCGCAATGATAACCGACGGCAGGCACTACCCGGTCATATTATAGCACTTTCGCGGTGGTTTGTAAATGATATTTCGACATTCTTCCCCGGAAAGTCACAGCAATTTTACAATTTCATCCTGCAAACAAAAAACAGCGGATAACCGCCGTTTGATTGTATGAAACCGTTTCCGGCTTTATTCTGCGAGAATCCGGTAAACCTCGTCCGTTGTTTCAGCGAAGCAGTCAGCACCCTCGGACTCAAGCATATCTCGGTCACGGAAGCCCCAGAGCACGGAGATGCAGTCCATGCCGGCGTTCTTCGCGGTCAGCACATCCACCTCGGAGTCGCCGATGTACGCGCAGTCGGAAGGATTCACGCCGATTTCCTCCACGGCACGCAGAACCATGTCGGGATACGGTTTCCGCCGCACGCCGTCCGCTTCCCTCTCACCGCCGACCGTACCGATTCCGGGGAAATACTTCCGGCACAGATTCACCGTCGCAGTGTGGGCCTTGTTCGAAACCACAGCCGTGCGGATTCCCGCTTTTCCGAGCCGGTCAATCAGCTCCGTGACGCCGTCGTAGGGTCTTGTCTTCACTTCGGAGTGCGCGTTGTAATACGTCCGGTAATATGCAACGATTCCGGCAAAATCCGGCGTGTCCGGTCCGTCCGGGAGACACAGCTCGATCAGCCGCTCCACACCGTTGCCGACAAACGAACGCACTTCCTCCCGGGTTCTCGCGGGATATCCGTAGTGCGCCATCACCGCGTTGACTGCATCCCACAGATCGTCGAGGGTGTCAAGCAGGGTTCCGTCCAGATCAAAAATAGCGGCTTTGTATCTCATATTCAGTCTCCGTTTCACATGTTGTTCTGATTCCATTATTATATACCGAAATTACGGTTTTGTCAATTTCAACGGGGATTTTTCCCGGCACAACTTGACGCGGGCGCTGTTTTCTTATATAATGAAGAAAAAACACCACGGAGGCAGTTATGGCACTGACAAGAATTCATCACACCTGCGATTTCTGCGTAGTCGGCGGCGGTCTGGCGGGACTTTGTGCAGGGATTGCGGCAGCGCGCGGCGGATCGAAGGTCGTCATCATGCAGGACCGTCCCATGTTCGGCGGCAACGCGTCGTCCGAGATCCGGATGTGGGTCTGCGGCTCCGACGGCTCGAACAACCGCGAAACCGGTCTCATCGAAGAAATCCAGCTGGAATCGCTGTACAAAAATCCCGATAAGATCTACGCAGTCTGGGACGGCATCCTCTACGGCAAGGCGCGGGACGAAAAGAACATCACGATGCTTCTCAACTGCTCCTGCTGTGACGCTGACATGGACGGAAACAGAATCGTGAGCGTGACCGGATGGCAGACGACGACCCAGCAGTGGCACACCGTCAAAGCGGACTACTTCGCGGACTGCTCCGGCGACAGTATTCTCGCTCCTCTCACCGGTGCACAGTACCGTGTCGGACGGGAAGCGGCATCGGAGTTCGGCGAGAAAACATCCCAGATCACCGAAGACCGGCAGACGATGGGCATGAGCTGTCTCATCCAGTGCCGCAAATCCGACCGGAAATCCGTGTTCATCGCACCCGACTGGGCAAAGAAAATGACGCCCGAGGTCATCGCGCTCCGCAAGCCGCACATGGGAAACGTGTCCGAGAATTTCTGGTATCTCGAGCTCGGCGGCAACCGGGACTCCATTGCGGATACGGAAGAAGTGCGGGATGAGCTGGTTTCGCTCGCTTACGGGATGTTTGACTATATCAAAAACAGTGGGGATGTGCCGGATGCGGACTACTGGCAGCTCGATTTTCTCGGATTCCTTCCCGGCAAGCGCGAATCCAGACGCATGGTCGGTGACTACATCATGCATCAGGGCGACGTACTCTCCGGCGGACATTTTGACGACATCATCGCGTTCGGCGGATGGCCCCTTGACGATCACCATCCCGACGGATTCTACCACGCAGGCAACCCGAACGTCTGGGGCAAAACTCCCGCGCCCTACGGCATTCCCTACCGGTGCGTGTATTCGAAGAACATCGCGAATCTCTTCTTTGCCGGACGGAACATTTCCCTCAGCCACGCGGCAATGAGCAGCGCACGCGTCATGGCAACCTGTGCGACCCTCGGCGAAGCGGTTGGTACGGCGGCAAATCTCGCACGGGAATGCGGACTGACACCGCGCGGCGTATATGAAGAAAAAATCGGCGAGCTTCAGCAGAGACTGATGGAAAACGGATGCTTCCTGCCGTACAACAAACGCACAGTCGCGGACTTTATCGCAAATGCGGAGCTCACACCCGGATGCGAAAATCTCAGAAACGGCATCGACCGCACCAACCACACCTACGGCGACGGCGACATGGGCGTGACAATCCCGCTCGGCGAGGCAGTCGGCTACACGTTCGGCACATCCGCGGCTGTCACGCAGGTGCACATCGTGTTTGACTCCGACCTTGACCGTGTGACCCTTCCCGGCGACTGGTGCGAAAAACGGCACTCGATGCGCGCGAATATCGTCCCCGAATCTCCGACGATGACGATGCCGAAGACGCTTGCGAGATCGTACACCGTCACGGGCACAACACCCGGCGGCGAGGAAATCACCCTGCATGCGGACGACTGCAATCTCCGCCACTGCGTGAACATTCCGGTGAACCGTGAGCTGGTATCCCTGAAGCTGCGCGTCGATTCCCTCTGGGATGACACGGCGGAAACTGCGCATGTGTTCTCCTTCGACGCGAGATAACCCGTCATGACTGACGAAAAACGGACTCTGATTTGTGATTTTTCCACAGATCAAAGTCCGTTGTTTTGTTTATTCAACCGAATTCACGACACCGGTGAACATCGGCAGACCGTCATTGCTCATCACCGCAAAGAGGAACGGGCGGTCGCAGATGAAGTCAACCACATCCTCCGGCGGCGGCGGTGCTCCGTAGTAACGCATTTTTGTGTACGCGGCGGCGGTGATGCCTTCCTCGTCAATTTCGAGCGTCACTGCCTGTGTGGCTCCGTCCAGCCAGACGGGTTCGTCGGATTCTGCGGTCAGCGGCGAGAAATCCGCATTCTTCGGCGAGAACACATCCGTCACACCGAGATTCCCGAGACCCTCTGCAAGCGCAAGCTCCGACTGCACGCTGAACTTCGGAATGCCGACGTTGATCTTGATATAAACCCTGTCTTCCCACTCCGATTCCGCAGTGTTGATCCGGTCGAGAATCAGGCGGCAGAAATCCTCTCCCGCAAGCACGTCATCCGGTGTCACGCCCTCGTCCGGCAGAACGAACCACATACCGCCGACGTTTTCCAGATCCATGTAGTACGCCGCGAAGGAGTCCGCCCAGTAGTAATAGTCGTCAATCTCTTTTTTCTGCATGAACTGCGCAGTTTCATCGCCGCCCGCACCGTGGAACACGCCGGATTCCGTCTTCGATTCCGAAAATTCGCCCATCCATCTGCCGGAATAGCTCACCGAGGAAATCAGCGCCATGACCGTCTCAGCATCCATCTGCTCCTCTGCGGCACAGTCGGCGAGAAGTCCTCCCGTCTGTTCGTTCAGCCAGGTCTGCAATGCCGCGTTGTACCCGTCCGAACCCATGTCCCCGCTGAAGGACGACGCATAATAATCTGACGCCAGCGTGTTCAGCGTTTCCGTATTGTACTGCACATCGTCGTTCAGCCACAGGGAGTTTGCGAGAATGCTCTTTGACGCACCGTCATCGATGTAGTTTGCCTCCCACACGGATTTCGCATTCCGGCGCAGCGTGTCCATATCGTCGTACCCCAGCAGTGCGAGAATCTGATCCCGGCTCTCTCCGGCGGCAGTTTCGGCAGTCATCGCAAGGGCGGAGTACAGGCTCAGCGGCGAGAATACGCGGTTTTCCCCGTCCGTGTCCGTCATGAATTCCCGGATCACCGCAGTGAAATAGCCGTCGAGACCGTCACGGTAGCCGTCGGGCTGATTCCGCAGAGCCTTGCGTGCTTCATTCCATGCGTCGTGCCGTGCCTCGTGTCCCAGAGACGCTTCATCCCCCGGATACGGCGGCATTTCCGGATATTCCGCTTCGACGGCAGAATAGGCACCCGCGCGGCATCCGGTCAGAACGGCACCGCAGAACACAAGCGCAAGAGCTGAGCGTCCGATGTTTGTTTTCTTCCGATTCATTTTCATGCGTGAATCCTCCCGTAAAGTTCGTTTCATAGCATAAGACGCAGAACACAGGTCCCTTGTTCCATGATTGCGTGGATTTTTTCGGAAAATTTCATAAAAACAGAAAAAGCAGCCGAAAAAACGACTGCTTGTTTTCAGTTTCAGGCAACGCCGCGGGCACGGTGCTCGATTTCGCCCTGCTTTTTCAGCTTCCTCAAGCGGAGGGCGTAGAAAATCGAATGCGCGACGGTTGTGATCGTCCATGAGATGGGATAGGAGATGTACAGCATCGGGAGCGTCGGATTTGCCGCAAATACGGTGAAAATCCACACGATCCGCAGTGCGCAGGAACCGAGAAGCGAGTTAATCATCGGCAGAATCGACATGCCCATACCGCGCTGACCGCCGGTCATGACTTCCATCATACCGCAGAGGAAGTACGGCAGTCCGACAAACGAAAGACGGATCTGTCCGAACGGGATGGCGTCGGGGTCATCGGGGAGATAGAGACCGAGAAGCTGTTCGGAGAAGAGATAGGTCGCGCCGCCCATGACAAGACCGATCACCGCAACGGTGACAAGACACGTGGCAATCACGCGGTTGATGCGGTTGTACTGGTGTGCGCCGACATTCTGTCCGACAAACGTGAGCGCCGCATGGTAGACGGAGTTCATTGCCGTGTAGGTGAAGCCCTCAAGACCGCCCGCCGCACCGTTTGCCGCAATGACAAGCGAGCCGAAGGAGTTGACGGAGGACTGGATGACGACATTGGAGATGGAGAACACTGCCCCCTGGAATCCGGCGGGAAGACCGACCTTGAGAATCTTGACGAGCTTGTCCGTGTGGAACCGGAGCTTGCGCAGATCGAGCCGGATGCAGTCCTTCGTGCGCATCATGTGAACGATGACGAACACAGCGGAAAGATACTGCGAAATGATCGTGGAGAGCGCAACGCCGGCAACGCCCATATGGAATACGGCTACGAACACAACGTTCAGCGCCACGTTGACCAGCCCGGAAATCGTGAGGAAGTAAAGCGGACGCTTGGTGTCACCGACGGAGCGGAGCACGGATGCGCCGAAGTTGTACGCCATATTGGCAGGGGTTCCGAGGAAATAAATCTGTAAATAAATCGTGGACAGCGGCAGAACATCCTCGGGGGAATCCATCCACGTCAGGAAGGTTTCGGCGAATACAAATCCGATCAGTCCGACCGCGATGCCGCCGATGACGGAGAGGAGCATGGAAGTATGTACAATCCGCTCCACGCCTTTGTAGTCCTTCGCACCGTAGTCATGCGCAACCGCAACGGAAGTACCGACGGCAAGTCCCATGAATACGTTGAGAATGAGGTTGATGAGGGAGCCGACCGAGCTGACCGCCGCCAGTGCACTCGAGCCTTCCCAGCGTCCGACGACGATACTGTCCGCCATATTGTAGAGAAGCTGAAGAATGCCGGTCAGCATCAGGGGAAGGATGAATTGGATGATTCTCGGGACGAGAGGGCCTTCGGTCAGGGATTTTGTCTTGGTATCGGTCATGGTTTTCTCCGTTCGGTTTTCGGTAATCGCAATTTCTTACGACTATATTATAACATTGCATTCCGTCAAAAACAATGGCATAATCCACAGTTTTTCGACCGGCGGAATGCGCGCATATTTCACAAACGAACCAATGAGAAAACACGGCGTCTCCCGGAGGAAACACCGTGTGCAGAGCTTATTCGGACAGCCAGCCCATGAAGACGAGCCAGTTTTTCATCAGTCCAGCCCACTGAGCGACGTGCGGATGATTCGGTGCAAGACCGAGACCGTGCGGGCCGCAGGGGAAAACGTGCATTTCGTGCGGGATTTTGTGTGCACGGAGCGCGGATGCGTAATGTTAGGAATTGCGTACGTCAACACCGCCGTCATCGGAGGTATGCCAGATGAACGCGGGAGGCGTGGAATCCACAACCAGAAGATCGGGCGAAACCTTTTCCGGCTCGATGATTTCCCCGAGAAGATTGCGGAAAGAACCGACGTGGGCAATGTTGATGTCATCCGGCTTGTGGCAGACGGGATAACAGAGAATGGTCGCGTTCGGGATGGGGCAGAGCTTGTCGATCTCGTCGATGTCTTCAAAGTCGATGGGATCGCGGTAGGTGGAAACCAGTGCCGCAAGGTGACCGCCCGCGGACGAGCCCATAACCGCTACCTTATCGGGATTGTGCCAGTATTCTGCCGCATGCGCACGGACATAACGGACAGCACGTCTCGCGTCGAGAAGCGGCAGAGGGAAGGTATGCGGATAGCAGCGGTATTCACACACAAAAGCGTCCATGCCGATGGCGTTGAAATACTCCGCGTAGCCCTGACCTTCGTGGGGAGCACGTCTCGCATAACCGCCGCCCGGGAAGATCACGCAGGTCGCATCGGATTTCCGGTTTTCCGCCGGGTAATACTCGAGCACGGGAACCTCTTCGCACAGTCCGGGGACTTTATCCCACATCTGAATCGTTGTCATGATGGTGTTTCTCCTTTGTTTTATATGAATCTTCTATTGTATATTCTCAGTCGGTCGCTTCCGGATCGCCCATACTCTCATTTCCGAGATATATTTCGTGTGGTTTTCCACTCGCAAGCGCCATAATCGGACGCCGCAGCTTCGACGGATACAAGGGTGCTTTGTTCAGCGTTGAGATATCGAGCCAATCATATCCGATCTGGTTGGTATCGCCGTGAAGCTGTGCCTCATCCAGCTCACCGAGGTATTCGCAGAGGAACACAAGATCCACCCGATGGAACCGCTCTCCGCGAACACCTTCGATCACAAAGGCGAGATCCCCGCATTTCACACGGATCCCCAGTTCCTCCGCCGCTTCCCTGCACACCGCATCCGGCAGAAGCTCTTCCGACTCCTGTCCGCCGCCCGGCATGATGTAGAATTCTCCATCCTCGTCGCGGAGTTTCAGCGCAAGCATTTTTCCGTCACGGATGATGAGGGCTTTTGCGGAGTTGCGTATCGGTCGTTCCATGGGTTTACCTCACTGTTGATATTGATTAAATTATAGCAAATTCCGCCGGATGTGTCAAGATATGCAAAAAAACTGCCCGCTCTTTTGGGAAAACGGACAGTTTCGTTTCAAATCACCAGATACAGCATAAAATCCACGGCGATTGCTGCGAGAACGCACACCATGACGGGGCATTTCCGCCACGCAAGGACTGCCGCAGCCGCTCCGCCGACGATGCCGATGAGGGGATTTTCGTCCACCGTGAACACCCCCGGGAAGATCAGTGCCGCCATGGCGGTATAGGGGATCAGCTTGAGGAATTTCTCGGTTTTCCCGCTGAATTTCACCCGGTTGACCAGAATCGCGGGAACTGCACGGGGCAGATAGGTCACCAGCGTCATACCGAGGATGAGAAGTGCATATTCAAGTCCGCTCATGCTGTTCCTCCTCCGGATCCACGAAAAATACGCCGATGAACGCACAGACCAGCGTGGAAACAATCAGTGCCCAGCTGGATTCTATGAACTGTGTCAGAATACAGTTGCACACCGCCGTCAGCACCACCAGTGCACCCAGCCGCCAGTTCCCTGTCAGATTGGGCGTCAGCAGGCCGATAAACATGGCGTAAAGCGCAATTCCCAGACTTGCCGTGACGATTGCCGGGAGAAAGTCCGACGCCGCCGCTCCGATGAGGGTTCCCGCGTTCCAGGAGAGATATGTAACCAGAATCAGTCCGGCAAAGAACGGAAGCGTGCAGTTTTCCTCTTTTTCCGTCGTAAAAATGGCGAAGGATTCATCGGTAACACCGAAGCCGGCGAGAATTTTCGCAATCAGCGGCGCGGGCTTCATCCGGTTGAAAATGCAGGTACTCATGATGACATGGCGCAGGTTGAGAATGAACGTGGCGAGGATCATGGCGAAAATCCCCGCGCCCTGTGTATGCATGCCCACCGCCATCATCTGGCTTGCTCCCGCGAACACGGACAGGGACATGGCGCAGGTCTGACTCACGGTGAATCCCGCCTGCCGTGCCATGATGGCATATGCGATTCCGACGGGCACGAACCCGAGAATGACCGGCACTCCAGCCCGCAGCCCGCGCAGAAACTGTGATTTCATTTGATGCTCCTATATTTATTCAAGTTTTTCACTGTAAAAACTGTCTCAGTCATTCCACGACATACCGCGCCAGTTCCAGAGCAATATCAAAATGTCCCGCGTCGTGCTGAGTCCCTTTCAGTTCGCCGTTTTTACGCCGTTCATCCCATTCCGGTGCGTCAAGCAGATCGCCGCTGGTAAAAAATGTGTAGAGATTCAAACCTCTGAAATCACACACTGCCTGTAACGCCGCGCATTCCATTTCAACCGAGATACAGCCGTCCGCCCTGCGTTTTTCAAAATTATTGACAGTTTCTCTGTAAAACGCATCGGTCGTCCATGTCTTTCCTTTAACATAGGGAATCCCGTTCTCCTGCATGAAGACCGCAACAATGTCTGCGTTTTTCACAGTGATGTAATCCGATGCAGGTGCGTAATGGTAGGAAGTTCCTTCGTCACGGTAAGCTTCTGTGGGAATCATGACCTTGCCGTGTGCGATTTCCTTATTCAGGCATCCCGCACCGCCGAACACGATGTATTTGTCCGTTTTGATTTCCGATAAAGTGTCCTCCACGGTACCGACGCATGCAGGCGCACCCACATAAGTTTTATAAAACGCGAACTGTTTGCCTTTGTATTCGATGCAGTAGATCGGCGTATTCCCCGTTGCAAAATTGAACGATCCGATCTGCCTGTGCTCGTAGTTTGCCAGAACAAACGATTCGATCACATGCGAAAACGTCACAATGCATGCGTCAACCCGTGGGGCGTTTTCGTTGATGCCCGGATTGATGATTGCTTTGGACCGATTATCAAAGGTATCGGTGATCATTGTTCATTCCTCCTGTTTCAATATTTAATGATGATACCCCGTCATTCTGACACTGTACTCGGTGTAGATCACGGAGAACAGTTTGTAGTCCTTTTCCTTCAGCTTCCCTTCCGCGTACAGCTCGTCCAGACGGCGTTTCAGCTTTTCCCTTGCCGCCTGAGCCGCGTCCTTGTAATTGTTTTCGAGATTTGCCTGCATGTCCGCGACAATTTCCTCAAGTTCGGTCACCGCAGGATTTTTGAAAAGTTTCAGCATATACCCTCCGTCAGCAGATGCCAAAAAATCCGGCAGAATTAACCGGATTTGATGGATTTATTCGATTATTCTTCGTCAGCGGATGCGACAACAGCGATACCGAGCTCAGCGAGAGCGTTGGGATCAGCCGCTGCGGGGCACTTGGAGAGAAGCTCGGACGCGTTCTGTACCTTCGGGAATGCGATAACGTCGCGGATGTCTTCCAGACCGAGGAGCAGAGTGACAACACGGTCCAGACCGAATGCGAGACCGCCGTGCGGAGGTACACCGTACTTGAAGGCTTCGAGGAGGAATCCGAACTTTTCGTCCGCTTCTTCTTCGCCGATGCCGAGAACTTCGAACATCTTGGTCTGAAGCTCAGTGGTGTGGATACGGATGGAACCGCCGCCGAGCTCAGTGCCGTTGAGAACGCAGTCGTATGCTCTCGCACGTACCGCGCCGGGATCGGTGTCGATGAGGGGCAGGTCTTCTTCCATGGGCATGGTGAAGGGATGGTGCATTGCGTAGAAGCGGCCGTCCTCTTCGGAGTACTCGAGAAGCGGGAATTCGGTGACCCAGAGGAAGTTGAACTTGGACTTGTCAACGAGACCCAGTCTCTTTGCAGCTTCACAGCGGAGCGCGCCGAGAGAGTCGTAAACAACGGAATTCTTTGCCGCAACGATGAGGGCAAGGTCGCCTTCCTTTACGTTCATCTTTTCGAGGATCGCGTTGATTTCGTCCTCGGTCATGAACTTTGCGAAGGAGGAAGTGGGTGCGCCTGCGGTGTTCTTGTACCATGCGAGACCGCGTGCGCCGTAGGTCTTCACGAATTCGGTCAGGGAGTCGATTTCCTTACGGGTCATCTTCGCGCCGCCTTCTACGGTGATGCCGCGAACGGAACCGCCGTCAGCAACCGCACCTGCGAATACGGAGAAGCCGGAATCCTTGACAATGTCGGAAATGTCGCACAGTTCCATGCCGAAACGGGTGTCGGGCTTGTCGGAACCGTAGCGGTTCATTGCTTCCTTCCAGGTCATGCGGGGGAAGGGAGTGGGCAGATCCTGCTTGAGGAAGTCGCGGAAGAGGGTCTTGAGGTAGCCCTCGTTCATTGCGATGATATCTTCTTCATCGGCAAAGGACATTTCAAGGTCGATCTGGGTGAATTCGGGCTGACGGTCTGCGCGGAGGTCCTCGTCACGGAAGCAGCGTGCAATCTGGATGTAGCGGTCGAAACCGGAGTACATCAGAAGCTGCTTGTACAGCTGGGGAGACTGGGGCAGAGCGTAGAACTTGCCGGGATGAACGCGGCTGGGTACCAGATAGTCTCTCGCGCCTTCGGGAGTGGGCTTGATGAGACAGGGAGTTTCGATATCAATGACGCCGTTGTCGGCAAAGTAGTTGCGGGTGATCT
>JAFTPW010000215.1:0-2936 GCA_017463075.1 Clostridia bacterium | reverse complement strand
TCACGGAACCGTGAGTCGCAACCGCCGCAACCATGACGGAACCTGCCTCGATCATGTCGGGAATGATGGCGTAGGTACATCCGTGGAGCTCCGGCACGCCCTTGATCTTAATCATATCCGAGCCGGCACCGCTGATTCTTGCGCCGCAGGTGTTGAGGAAGTTCGCACAGTCAACGACGTGGGGTTCCTTCGCCGCGTTGTCAATGATCGTCATGCCCTCAGCCGTAGCCGCCGCAATCATGATATTCAGAGTTGCTCCGACGCTGGTCACGTCAAGGAAGATATTCGTTCCTTCTGCACCGTGATCGGAGTCGATGTTGATAAAGCCGTTTTCGATCTCGACTCTGCCGCCGAGTGCTTCAAATCCCTTGATGTGCTGGTCGATGGGACGCACGCCGAAGTTGCATCCGCCGGGAAACGCCACACGGGACTTGCCGAAGCGTCCGAATTCCGCACCGAGCAGGTAATAGGAGCCGCGGATCTTGCTGACCAGTTCCACTTCCCGGTCGCTTGTGCCGGGCTCGACGTTGGTGCAGTCGATGGAGTAGGTCGTACGGTCGATCCGCTCGATCACGGCACCCGTCGCCGCCAGAATTTTGAAGGAGTTGCGGAGGTCGGAGATATCGGGAATATTTTCAAGGATACACTTTCCCTTGACGAGGACACACGCATATATAATAGGCAGAGCGGCATTCTTGGAGCCGGCAATCTCTACCTCACCAAACAGAGGATGACCTCCGTTGATTACAATTTTTTCCATGTTTGATCCAGGCCTTTCTGTCAGAGCCGATGTAAGCGCACCGCTGTTTTCCGTCACGGCACGCGCAAAAAGCCAGAAATACCCCTTCCGAGGCACTTTTGACCGTATATATTATAACAGTTTGTGTGCAATAATGAAAGAGTTTTTTGAAGGATTTTCATAAAATTCAAATTTCATGACGGAAACGTAGAATCCACAAAACTAATCCCGTCGTTCCGCTGTGCAAAACAACTGAATTTCCGGTCATTTCACTGTATATAAAGTACTGTCGATGGCATTGTAGATCAGCTCACCCGCCGTATCGGTCACAATCTGCCAGCACGGGATGAGGCAGAAGCTCTCTTCCTCGCCGTAGAAATAGAGGGAATAGCAGAGCTGAACCGCCGTCACCGTCACGTCCTCCTCCGCGTTTTCCCGTCCGCCGAGATCCTTTTTTACATTGAACAGTATATTCAACAGATCCGACAGCTGTGCGGAATAGGTCTCGGCAGGCGTCAGGAAGCACCATGTGCCGTAGGCTTCGGTGACCGCATCTCCCTCAACGGTGCAGAGAACGAGGTTGCCCGCGATCTCGATTCCGTCGATGCTGCGGGAGCAGAGTGCGTAGTAGCGTCCGCCGCTTTCCCAGACGGTTTCCACAGCGGTTTCCACGTTGAGTTCGTCAAATTCCCGGCTTCCGCGGTCGAGAAAACGGACAACGGTTGCCGAAACATCCTCACGTTTCGCGTCGCTGATCTCCATCCCGCTCGGTGCAAATCCGGCAGGGGATTCGGAAGCCGCTCCGCTCCGGTAGTACCGGAAGGCAAAGCTGTCGCCGAACTCGAGACGCGCACCGCCGGACATAATCAGCACTTCCCCTTCGGGTGTGGCATAGACCGAACGGACCGAGCCGCCGTCGAGAAGCTCCGCAACGGTCGTGTTGTACTCCGGTGAGTCACATACGTACACCGATGCGCTCTGACGCCGTGCGGTAATCAGCTCGCGGTCGATGGAGATGTCGCCGGAGTCGAGATAGGCGATGATATCGTCGACGGATTTTTCGGGAAGATAGCTCATGTTGACGGAAACCGAAATGAGGATCAGGGTCATCACAATGCACGCCGCCGCAAGCACGAGGGCAAGCACCGGTACAATCCGGTTGTGTTCCATGTCAGTGAACCCTCCTTCCGTCTTCCGGCTGAGCCGTGATTGCCGCCCATTCCGCCGTCACGAGGTCCGCGTCGTAGTCAAGGCTGTACAGGGACGCATATTCCGCGCGGTAGACGAGGGTGACGTTCTGCGGTGTGATGCCGCTTATGGTATCGAAGAACCACCATTCGTTCGCGGACTGTCCTCTTGTCCCGAGATTGAGTACCCCGATGGTGTGAAGCTCCGCGGACCGAAGGATTCCGTTTTCGAACACGGCAGTGAACGCCGGGATGCCCGTCATGATCCGCAGGTTGTCGACCGCGTAGGCGAAGGAAACTTTCACCACACCCTCGCCGGCGGAAATGCCCGACAGCTGAAGCGAAGCATCCTCACCGACGTAGGTTTCGCCGATGTCGTGGATTTCCCGCCAGAGCACCACCGCCGCGCCGATATAGCTGTGCAGGGATGCGTCGTCGGTCATCACGCCGGTGATATCGGAAAGCCGGATGCCGCCGTCGGACGTGGACTGATAGGAAATCCCGTCCTTCCGGATGGAAAGCATGCCCTGCGTATCGACGAAAGTGCGGGTGCCGTCGCTCTCGGTATGGGAGCTGAGCAGCTTGTCCGGGTTGATGTCGAACACGCGCAGGAGCTTTTCGGATTCATCGTCGCTTTCGGCAAGGAGCGTACCCGTGTCGCCGATGATGATGATATTTCTGAACTCCACCGGGGTCACGAATACCGGCTCCGTCGGCGAGGCTGCGCTGTAATCCTCCCCTGCGAAGACGAAGGTTCCGAGACTGCTCCGGTACGAGGTCACGGTCTGCTCCAGATCCTCCGGCGTCAGCATTTCGTCCGGTCGGAGCTTGATGTACAGATACGCCGTTCCGTCGGTATCACGGACTGCGGCACGCATGATGCCGGTTTTGTGCTCAATGGACTCACCGTACGGCAGAAGAAGCAGCTCGGACGCATATCCGGTCACGCCGCTGTCGGGTTCACTGCCGCTGTAAAGTCCGGTGAAGAGGGTGAGTGCGGAGAGAGGCGT
>JAFTPW010000214.1:0-2800 GCA_017463075.1 Clostridia bacterium | reverse complement strand
TGAGGCGTGCAAACTTTCTCAATCCCGCGTCACATTTCCGCAGTCTTCGATCACGATCGCGTCACCTCTGACGTTCGTCTGATTTCTCGCAAGCGTCAGGCCGTCGATGTTTCTGAGGTACATCGCGTGGTCGTGGTTCGGGCAGTCGATGATGTTATCCTCGATGACGATGTTCGAAATCGTCCGTCCCTTCGCGTGGTCGGCGTCGGCTTTCACGACAATTCCGGCGGCTTCACCCCAGTTGCGGGCGCAGTTCACGATCCGGTTGCGGCGGATGGTGATATTTGCCGGACAAACGCCCTCGTACCACCACGATTCGGCTGCCGCGACGATTGCCGGACCCTGCACGTCACGGAAATGGTTGTCCTCGACGAGTGCTCCGCGCCGTGTTTTCAGCAGAATCGAGCGTGCAAAGTGCCGTGACGCGGTGCATCCGATGATCTCGACAAACGGCGTGCGCGTGATATCCGACAGCATCAGCCCGTCCGTGTTCTCCGGCAGGGGCTTGTCGAGCGTGACCCTGCACATCCACTCGTCCGGCATCGGCTCGCAGTCGACGACCGTATAGTTTCCGATCACCTCAAGGGTATCGTGGCTGACCAGCTCGAGCGTATCGCCGACATCGGGGTAATCGAGCGTCTGCGCGTGGGTTCCGTCGGGCGTTTTCTCCTGAATGAGGTAGGAATTTCCGTCTTCGCGTCCGACAACTGCCTGATAATACGTGTGGACGTTGGCAAAATCGTCGCCCTGACCGTCAAAGACGCAGTTTTCGTAGCGGAGCGTTCCTTTCATTGAGGTGAAATGCGTTGCGTCGGTATTTGTAGACATCGCATGACCAACGGACGGCACAACATTCACGCGGCGCATGGTGACGTCCTCGCTCCGGTTGCCGACGATGCCCATGCCGGGCTGGCTGTGGATGGTGACGTCGGTGAGGGTGACGTTCTTCGCGTTCTCGATCAGGATCGCGGGGCGGGAGTGGAAGGCATGCACGGTGTAGAACTCCAGTCCCGTCAGCTTCTCCGCCTTGGACGAGAGCACTGCTTCGACGAGCGTCGGTTCCGTCACTTTGTACGATTTCACTCCGCACGTAATGTTCTGACCGTTGTGCACATCGTAGAAAATGTACCGCAGTGTGAACGGTGAGTTCTCCGTGATCGCCTGATCGAGCCGGATTTCGCATGTGCGGTTTCCGTCGGTGTCCCGTTCGGATTCGGACACAATCACGCCGCGGGAGTACGGTTTGCGCTTGTGGTCAATCGTGATGCCGCAGAGCTCGACGTTCTCGCAGTTCGTCATCGTCACGGGCTCCATGAATCCGTCGACCATGAACACAGCACCATATCCTTCGATTTTACAGTCGCGCACGCCGTCGAGGTTGAGTCCGCGGTCGTACCTGTACTTCGGGTTGAACATGTGCCGCTGGGGATTGTGTCCCCATTCACCGTTCATCACGGACGCCATTGCAGCTCTCGCAAGTTCTCCCGTGATCCGATATTCGCGCGGTTCGATGACGAGTGTAGTGCCGGGATTCGACCGCAGCCAGTCCGCCGCCGCGCTGATTGCCGCCATATCGTCGCCGCATCCGAATTCAGACAAGTGCCTAATATTATTCATGGTATCCTCTCTGTTTTTGTGTTTTGCCTAATTTGTTTTAGAGTTTTGTCTATATTATGTTAGACATACGCCTATATTGATTGCACTATTTTAGGCTTATGCATAACCCATTTCCGTGTGCAGAACGCCGTTTTTGACGTATGCATAAATCCCATCTTCGTACAGCGTCACTTCCTCACCGATCTGCTGGGTGATGGACGCGGGCGAGATGAACTTGTCCGTACGCCCGATTGCCGCGAAATTGCTGACATACGGCACGATGATGTAAAGCCGGAAGTCGTCGATATCGTTCAGCGTAAACTCCACGCCTTCATCCGCCTTCACGATGGCAAAATCCCCCGAAAAGTGGTCATAAATCACAAATTCTTCACATTCCAGACCCGGTACGTCCGTCGGTTTGACGATTCCCGTCACCGGATTCTGCTCTTTTGTGATATTGAACGCCGCCACAACGCCGCTTTTTCCGGTGATATTCTGGATTTTCAGCGGCTTTCCGGACGTTTCGGGATTCACCGCGATGCAGTCCGCCGTCGGAACACCGCTCCGGTCACAGCGCAGAATCCGCCCGTCATCGAACGCAAGCGGCTTTAAAATCTCCGCTCTCGACCGTCCGATTTCATCGCTCACGTAGATCGGGCCGCCGGAAACTGCACGCAGAACACTGTTTTTCTCCGCCTGCGAGTCGTCCGTCCACCACATGTCGAAGTCATTCCAGTAGAATTCGCCCTGCATGAGCGAGTTGTACGTGCACTGGAGGATGTGTTTCGTGAACCACGGGCGGTCCTCCGGCTGGAAATCGTCGGAACAGCGGGAAATCGGGCTGAAGCTGCGGTTCCACATGTCCTCGGACGCCATGCCCATGCAGTTTATTATGCAATTGCCGAAATTCAGCCCGACCGATGCCTCAAGCCCGCGGTGGTACTGCCGGGTCACATCGCCGACCGTGCCGCTGTATTTGTAGAAACGCCGCGTCATGCTCTGGTTGTCGACCTTGAGGAAGTCCGCGCCGCATTCCCGGAAGAACCGGTGCATCGTGTTGAACCAGCCGAACGCCTTTTCCTCGTGCCAGTCGGACATGATTCTGCCGTCGGGTGAGGTGTACGCGTAGTTTTTCAGCTTCTGATACGCGGGTCCGGCCGGATCGACGCCCATCCAGTAGCCCGTCGTCGGGTGCCATATGCCG
>JAFTPW010000213.1:0-29128 GCA_017463075.1 Clostridia bacterium | reverse complement strand
TAACAAAAAAGTCTGTTTCACCCGTAGGTGAAACAGACTTTTTTGTTATTGTTAAGGAATCCATTTTTCTATCTTGTCACCGCTGGCATAGGGCAACTTGATAGTGTAGGTGTAGTCGGAGCAAATATGCACGAGAACGTTTTTCGCCAAAAATTGATTGGTTTCTCTATAAGTAGCGTTGTTGGTAAGGGTATTTTTTTGAGCAGTGGTGCAAGACCAGAAGGCAACCTTCGGGAGCACTTCCTTGTATATCGACACCGCCTCGCTCTTTCCGTGGTGAGCTACCTGAAGCAGATCGCTCTTGAGATACCCGTCGTATCTCGCCGCGAGCGTCTCGCAACCGTCCAAAAGCAGGTCTCCCATCCAGAGCATCGTCTGTCCGCTCGTCGTGTCGGTCATTTTCATAATGAGAATGCAGTTGTTGTAGCTGCGGCAGACCTTCGGGAAAAGATCCTCTTCGGTGTAAAGCACCTCGAACTTCATATTGCCGGCGTAAAATTCCATACCCGTATGGAGATTGATCCACTTGAAATCGCCGTTTACATAATTAGCGTATTTGGAGTAGCTCTTCTCCCACGTTATATTTCCGTTGGCTCCGTTGTAGGTGAAATCCTTCGTTGAGGTGTTGCACCAGAATTCCTGAATAGTAACCTTCTTGCCGTACTCCTGCATAAATTTGGCGAACATCTGGTAGTGATCGGAATGCTCGTGGGTGAGATACCACGCCCTGATAACGATCTGGCCGTCGGGGCGCTTGTTCAGATGCTTGAGAAGATTGTAAAATTCAATGTAAGCGCTCTTATCGTCGTTCTCCGTTCCCGAGTCGACCACGATAAACGAGCCGTCCTCAAGCGTGATGACGTAGCACATACCTACCGCGCCGTTTTTGCGATCGAGACCGTACTGGGTGATAGAGGTCTGTGTGATTGCCTCGTAGCTTTCCTTTTCGGTGCTCGTGGGAAGATTGTACTTTCCTTTTTTATATGAGACTATTCTCACGTTCTGCTCGTTTGCAGCGTAATAAACGTGGATCATGCCGTTTTCGCTGTGAGTATACGTCGCGTGGACATTATCCTCGATGGTGTTTTTCTGCCAGCGCTCGTAGCCGAGCGACTCAAGCTTGTCGCAATAATCCGCGAACGCCTCGGCGGTCGTATCCTTGTAAAGAACAGTCAAAGAGCCCTGACCCGAATCGAGCGTGCCGCCAAAGCTGCCGCCCTCAAATTCGGGAATGTTTGTGTTCCAGCCCGCTGCTCTTGTCGTGATCCTCATGCCGTCGTAAAGGACGAGGGAGGCGTTGTTGCCGCTGATCTCGGTGAACGAATTAACCGATTCAATGAAAAGCGATACGGCGAGGTGAGTTGTTGTGTGGTTGGTGCCCGAGATCACTATTTTGTTTCCGATGATCTCGTAGCCGTATTCGCTGAGGGCGAGCGAGTTGCGGAAATCTATGCTCTCCTGTCGCGAGGTCTCGCCGATGAGGATTTCGTATTCGTACTCCGCTCCGTCATTTACAACGGGGAGAGTCTCCTTCACCTTTGTCTTTATTGCTTCCTGAAGGTCGTAGCCGAGCTTCACCTCAAGGTCGTATTTTTCGTTTCCGCCTTTGAGAGACGTGTCAAGACCGGCGAGGTGAACGATCTTGTATTCGCTTGCGCCGTCCGCCGCCAAGACGATCTCGGTCAAGGGCTCGCTGACGTACTCAAGCTCGTTTTTGAAGATGAATTCGTTGTCGAGCGCAAGCTTGCGGAAATGCTCGATGGCGGCGATGAGCGCCTTGCTGTTCTTCGCGTTAATAGCGATCGCATGCCCGAAGGACTTGATAACGAAGGAATTGTCGTCGGTCACGAGGGCAAGGGCTTCCTCTGACTCGGGGCGGTTGGTATTACCGATAAGTATCTCCCACTCGCCGACATCAGTGATCCTGTCTATTTTGGGAATGCATTCAAGTCCCGTTTCGTCCGAAATCGTTGATGCGAGCATTAAAATGGCGTCGGAGGTGCGGTTTGTGACCTGATTTGTATAAACGATGGAGAAATTGGAAAGGTCGTAGAGTACGGTGGTCTCTCCTCCTTGGTCGTCGGGAGGAGTGGGGGTCGATCCGTCGGGCGTTTTTTCACCGCAAGCGGCGAGGGAGACGCACATAACGAGCGCGAGTAAAAGCAGTAGGATTCTTTGGGACGCTATTTTCATTTCGATTCTCCTTTGTCTTATTTATTATTTTAAATTAATTATATAATATTTTAACTTTTTTCTCAACGGTCCATTTCTCGCCGGTTGATAAAAGATGCGTAAAACGTTTTTGCGGTTTTTATCCGTATTTTCTCTTCATTTTTTCGCCCTTTTCAAATCGCTTCTCGTCGGCTTGCCAGCGGCGGCAGGTGAGGAGGTTGGAGACGAAAAGTGCCGCGGCGAAAATGATCGTGTTGAGGATCGCGCCCACGACGCCAACGTGCGTCAGCTCCATAAGTCCCATATCGAGCACGTAGAAATACTCGAATATCGAGGTCTCTACGTAATCGTAGCCCACGAAAAGATGATAGATCGCGGCGGGCATCTGGAAGATGAGGTAGATCACGCTGTAGGGAATGACGTTCGAGAGGGCGAGACGCACGCGCTTTTTGCGCTCGAAGGGTCTGTCCTTGATGAAGATCTCTCGGGCGGTAACGTTCTTGGAAAGCTCGATCGATATGATGAGCCCGTAGATCACGACGGCGATGATGCTGAAGATTATCAGCACGATTCGCTCCTCCGCCACGTCGTAGTAGCTCTGAAAATCGCCCGTGTTGGCGAAGACAACGAGGTAGAGAAGAACTGCCGCAAGGTGACAGATAAAGGTTTTGAAGGTGAAAAGTATTCGCCCTCTGATCGTTTCTCTCTTGCGCTTTTCGGCGGCGAGAACCGCGAGGTCGACGTTTCCGCCCTTCGCCTCGTAATCGTATTTATCTATGTTTCCCATGATTTATCCCTTCTTTTTTGCCTGCTTTACGATCTGCGAATAATTTCTCGGATATTTTGGAGGAGTCTTCGTAAGCTTTTTGACCTCGACTACCGCGCGGGAGAGTGGCTCGCCCACCCCGTCGGTGAGGGTGTACTCGGTAACTCTCGGATGTCTCTCGCCGCCGAGAGTGAAGAAGAGACCCGACGCCTCGGTGTCGGCGATCTCGGTGTCGGCGCGCAGAGCCTTCATTGCCGCAAATTTGCCGTCCACCTTGATAAAGGGCATACAAAGCTCGGTAAGGACGGGAAGCGCGGCGACGGCTCTCGCGGTCGCGACGTCGAAGCTCTCGCGCAGCTCTCCGCGTGACAGAGCCTCGGCGCGTCCGCTTATCGCGGTGATATTTGCGAGTCCGAGCGCCGTCGCGGTCGATCGGACGAAATTTATCTTTTTCTCGGTGCTATCGAGGGATGTGATCTTGAGATCGGGACGCGCGATGGCAAGAGGGAAGGTGGGAAAGCCCGCGCCGCATCCGACGTCGATTACGCGCGCTCCATTTGGAATGTGGTCGGCGACGATAAGGCTGTCGGCGAGGTGCTTTAAGATCACGCCGTCGTCGTCCTTGACTGCCGTAAGATTCATTGATTTGTTGGTCTCAAGCAACAGGTCGGCAAAGTCGTAAAAGAGCTTTGCTTTTTCCTCGTCGAGATATTTTGAAAGGGAATTCAATTCAAAGACCTTGTAAAGCTTCTCTTTGAATTCGGGGTAGGTGTAGGTCATATGTTTCTCCGTTTGGTGAGATGCAATTGTTTTGTAGGGACAGGCGTCCTCGACTGTCCGCTTACGGACAATTTAATTTAACTTTATGTTTTCGGACAGTCGAGACCGACTGTCTCTACAGCTTTTTGCTTTAGATGTTCTTTTCATCAAAGATCTCGTTTGCGATATTCAAATGATAGCACGATTCGCGTTTTTGCGCAATATGTGGTGCAAAAATAGAAAAACGAGCGAAAATGCGCACTCTGATGGCTAAGGATTTTACTGTAAATCTTCGATCTACTTCAACCCCAGATAAATCAACAGCACCGACACGTCGGCGGGGTTGACGCCGCTGATCCTCGATGCCTGACCGACCGTCATTGGACGGAATTTGTCAAGCTTTTGCGCCGCCTCGATGCGAAGTCCGCGCAAGGAAAGGTAATCTATATCTTCGGGGAGCCGTTTTTCCTCAAGCCTCTCCATTCTCGCGATCTCTGCCACCTGCTTTTTGATGTAGCCCGCATATTTGATGTCCACCTCTACGGTGTTCTTTACCGCGCGGGAGAGCGTGGGGCGCTTTTTATCAAGCTCGGCGATCGCCTCGTAATCGAGCTGCGGTCGTCTTATGAGATCTCCAAGAGATACTCCCGAGATTATCGGGGGCATTCCGTAGCGGTCGAGCAGAGGATTCGCCTTTTCGGGAGAGACGTAGGTCGTGTTGAGTCGTTCGACCTCTTCCTCTATTGCTTTCTTTTTCGCCGTGAAGCGCGCGTATCTGTCAGGTGTGACGAGCCCGACCTTGTATCCTATCGGTGTCAGTCGCGAGTCGGCGTTGTCCTGACGCAAAAGCAGGCGGTATTCCGAGCGCGACGTCATCATTCGGTAGGGCTCGTTGGTGCCCTTGGTCACGAGATCGTCGATCAGCGTGCCTATGTAGCTCTCGGAGCGCTTCAGTATCATCGGATCCTTGCCCGAAAGGGCGAGCGCCGCGTTGATGCCCGCGACAAGTCCCTGCGCCGCCGCTTCCTCGTAGCCTGACGTGCCGTTGAACTGACCCGCGCCGTAGAGCCCGTGAATTTTCTTGAATTCCAGCGTCCCGCGCAGCTCGAGAGGATTCACGCAGTCGTACTCGATCGCGTACGCGTAGCGCATGATCTCAGCGTGCTCGAAACCCTTGAGCGAATGCAGCATTTTCACCTGTACGTCCGCCGGGAGGGAAGAGGAAAATCCCTGTAAATAGATCTCGTCCGTGTTCAGCCCCATCGGTTCGACGAAGAGCTGATGCCGCTCCTTGTCCGCAAACCGCACGACCTTGTCCTCAATCGACGGGCAGTAGCGCGGTCCCGTTCCGTGGATCTGACCGGAATACAGCGGCGAGCGGTGGATGTTCTCGTGGATGATGCGGTGCGTTTCCTCATTCGTGTAAACAACGTGGCACGGCACCTGCCCGATGGCGTTCAGCGCGGCTTCATCGGTCCGGCTCGAGAACGGCGTGATGTATTCTTCACCCACCTGCACCTCGAGCGCGTCAAAATCGATCGATCTGCGGTGGATTCTCGGCGGCGTACCCGTCTTGAACCGCATCAGATCGATCCCGAGTTCTCTCAGTGCATCGGTCAGCCCCGTCGCCGGCAGGGAATTGTCGGGTCCGGACGCTTTTTTCACCTCACCCACGTGTGTCGTTCCGCCGAGGTACGTCCCGGTGCAGAGAATCGCCGCACGGCAGGCAAAGTCGCCGCAGGGCTCGGTTCTCACGCCGATGACGCGTCTGAGTCCGTCGTCCGCCGCATCGGTGAGGATTTCGGTGACCTCCGCCTGCACGACGGTGAGGTTTTCCTGCTCCTCAACGACGGATTTCATCATGTCGGTGTAGAGTCTGCGGTCTGCCTACACGCGCTTGGACTGCACTGCCGCACCTTTTGAGGTGTTCAGCGTCCGCGACTGCATCGTACATTTGTCCGCGATGTATCCCATTTCCCCGCCGAGCGCGTCGATTTCAAAGACGAGATGCCCCTTTCCGGTTCCGCCAATGGACGGATTGCACGGCATGTTCGCGATGGCGTCGAGGGACAGGGAAAACAGCGCGGTCCGGATGCCGATTCTGGCACACGCAAGAGCCGCTTCGACCCCGGCATGACCCGCTCCGACGACGGCGATATCGAAATCCCCGGCAGAGAAGGGAGTGAATGTATGGTTCATTGGAGATTCCTCCGGTAAATTCGCATTTTTTAACATTATATTATATCACACAAGTCACGCGTCCGTCAAGGTACATCCGGCAAAAAAACAGGTTTCCTCCATCTGAAGAAAACCCGTTTATGCATTAAATATTAATAATTATCCAAAAATGTGTGCTGTTCGTCGTTCAGCTTGTAGCCGACGAGGGTATCGACATTCGCGCGGTGGATGGAGTTGAAGATGTTCTTCTCGACGTCGGGATTGGACTGCTTCAGCTCGCGGATCAGGCGCTTGGTTTCCCGCCGCTTCGATGCGTTTTCGTCAACTTCGGCTTTCTCCGTCATCAGGCACGCGCACTGCAAAAAATGCAGATCGTTGTACCGCGCCCACGCCACAATTGCGTCCTCGTGAATCTTGTACATCGGTCGGATCAGCTCCATGCCCGGGTAATTTGTCGAGTGCAGTTTCGGGAGCATTGCCTGAATCTGCGAGCCCCACAGCATCCCCATCAGCGTCGTCTCGATCACGTCGGAGAAGTGGTGTCCGAGGGCAATTTTGTTGCATCCCAGCGACTGCGCGAAGCTGTAAAGATGCCCGCGGCGCATTCTCGCACAAAGGTAGCACGGGTTCTTCTCCTGCTTCTCGGCGACGGAAAAAATGTTGGTTTCGAACATCTTCACGGGCAGATCCAGCTTCCGGCAATTTTTCAGAAGAAGCTCCCGATTGGCAGGATTGTAGCCCGGATCCATCGCGATAAATTCCAGTTCATACGGGACGTCCGAGTGCCGCTGAAGCTGTTTCAGGAGCACGCCGAGGAGCGCAGAATCCTTCCCGCCGGACATGCAGACCGCGATTTTATCCCCCGGATCGATGAGGCGGTAATCCTTGAGCGCGGACGTGAACGGCCCCCAGATTTCCTTGCGGTACTTCTTGAGGATGCTGTTCACGGGATCGCGGTATCTCGGCGAATTGTCGGTGTTCTCCGGCTCGTTTTTGGTGATTTCGGCAGTATTTTCCGTCATTTCCGCCTGTTTTGCGTTCTCGTTATTGTTCATTCCGCCGTCTCACTTTCCGCGCTTCTCAAGCGATTCTTTCAGCTCGTCCGCGCAGAGATCCCTGACAACTTCCCCCGCCATAATCAGGCCCGCAGCTGCCGGAACGAACGAGCAGGATGCCGGTGTCGCTCTCCGGTACGGTGCTTTTCCGGACGCGGAAATTTCCATGGTATTTTCTTCCTCTGTTTCCATCTCTCCCGGCTGAAATTCCGGACGGATTGCCTGTTCCGTGGAGTAAACGACCTTGAGTTTCTTCACGCCGGCTTTCCGAAGTTCCCGTCTCATCACCGCCGCAAGCGGGCAGACCGAGGTCTTGGAAATGTCCGTTACGACAAACTTCGTCGGGTCAATTTTGTTCCCTGCGCCCATCGCGGAAATCGCAGGAATCCCCAGTCTGTCGCAGATTTTTGCGATCGCGAGCTTGGCGGAAACCGTGTCGATCGCGTCCACGACGTAGTCAAACTGCGTGAAATCCCACGTTTCGAGCAGCTCCGGAAGGACAAATTCCTGCCGGCAGACGACCTCGCATCCGGGGATGATCTCGTGAATTCTTTCCTCCGCGGCCTGCGTTTTCGGCATTCCTAGCGTCTTCATCGTCGCAATCATCTGCCGGTTCAGGTTCGATTCCGCGACCGTGTCCCCGTCGATGAGGGTCAGTTTTCCGATGCCTGAGCGTGCCAGAGCCTCCGCGCAGTGTCCTCCGACGCCTCCGACGCCGAACACGGCAACGTGGCAGTCCGCGAGTTTTTTCACGGATTTTCGCCCGAGAAGCATCTCTGTTCTCTCAAATATTTCCATTTAGAGTTCTCCTGAAATCAGAAATCCACGCTCTCACGGCAGGATTTCTGTATATTTTTGCATTCAATATTCAAATATGCTGTGCGGTCAGTTTAATCAGCTTCGCACGGTCATCATCGTCCGCGGCCTTGTTCCGTCTCAGCGCACCGCATTTTCTGCACCTGTGCGTGATGATGAACCCCTTCTTGGGATCGGGTTCCGCGGTTACCGGGTCCATGACGCCGGCACAGTCCGACGCGCGGTCGCCCGGGTTGACGTCCAAATGCAGGGAGCACAGGCACTTTGGGCAGTGATTCCGCGACGTGTATTTCAGCGGCGGCACTTCATTTCCGCAGTTCGCACAGACGAACGAATTGTCGTTTTTTGTAAATCTCTTGGTTTCCATGGCGTCTCCTGACGATAGAAAAATTGGTAATTATCCGAATAATTTCCTCCGATCCGGACAACAATACAGCATCCGACAGGAGGTAATTTGTTATGAAGAAATTTGTATGTTTATGCATCTGCACCGCGCTCTTGTACGTCCTCGCCGCGGGGATTTCCGCCACAGGGATGACGCTCGCCGACGGTGCAGTTACCGGTTCCGGCGGTGCTGCAGTATCCGAGCAGCTCGCTCCGACCGATGACGCAGGCACTCCGTTCGACAGCGGCAACAATGCGCGCACAGGTGACGCCGCAAACAACGGTGGAATCAACGATGGCACCGCAGGAGGTACCGCAAACGGTGAAATTCCCGGCGAAACCGGCTCCAACGGCGATATCACCGATAATTCAGCAAACGCTCCCGACTATAACACCGCTCCGGCAACGGAATCCGAAAACACGGACGCAGGATCCATGACCACCGGCACAAGCTGGTTCGCGGTGATTCTCTCGATCATCATCGTCGCCGCAATCATCGCACTCGTCGTCGCACTTCTCCCGAAACGCCGCCATATGTGAAGGTCTCACCCCGTCGGTTCCCGAAAAACTTCCGGCGGGATTACATACTATTTATGCAGTCATATGCAATGTATATGCATCACAGCGCCGCGAACCAGAGTGCTCCCGGAATGACCTCTGCGCGCAAGGTACGATCCTCACCGGTTTCCAGTATTTCACCGTCAAGGCAGTACCGCGTCGGTCCGACAATTTCCATCGCGCGGCACCTTCTGTAACTGATTACGTTGGTAAACTTTTCCGAAACCACACCATTTTCATCGATGTAATTCCCATCATGATACGCCCCGACGAGGCTCAGGAATTTCGGGATCGAGACATCGTTCACAACGAGGATATCCATGAGCCCGTCGCTGAGATCCGCCAACGGTGCCGCGTAGAATCCGCCGCCGTAGTAGCGTGAATTTGCGCCCGCCGTCAGCAGAACCTTCTGCTCCAGTACGAGGTCATTTGTTATTTTTTTGCACTCTTCCGGACTCACTCCCGCGCAGTCAAAAAGGGAAACTTTGGCATCGATCACTTTCTTTTTCAAAAGAACCTTGAGCACGCCCGCGATATACGCCATCGATCCGCGGAAGATCGGGATCTTTTTGAGCGAGTACGTTTCCCACACAACATCGCAGTCAAATCCGACGTTCATGACGTTCATGCAGTACCGCACATTGCCGCCGGACGTGGTTTTGATGACGTCGATTTTGTTCAGATCCGCTTTTTTGAAGGCATCCGAATCGTTCGCGTAGCGCGAAAAATCGTTTCCGGAGCCGAGCGGAATGACCGAAAACGACGCAGTCCGGCTGTTTCCCGACTTCATGATGCCGTTTACCGCCTCATTCACCGTTCCGTCGCCGCCGTAAACGATGGCATGTGCAAACGGCTCCTTCGCAAACAGCTCCGCGGTCAGTTCTTCAATTCCGCCGGGCTTCTCGCTGATCCGGATCTCGCCGCCGGAGTTTTCAACCGCTTTTTTCGCAGCTTCGTAGGCTTTTCCGCCCTTGGTTCCGCCGGATGCGGGGTTGAGAATGTGCACCTGATGCCGGTCCGCGATACCAGGTATTTCCACCTTCACGGTGCGTTTCTGTGTTTCCGGTACTTTCACTTTCATGAATCCAACCGCCTTGTAATGTTAATATTTTGCACAACATCCCCGTCAGTTCTGTCTGCGAACCGACTTGTATTCGTCGTAGAATTTGTAGTACGGGCATCCCTGCCGCCGGTCCGTGCGCTCGCGGTAGAGGTCGTCCTCGTCCACGTCGACGGTACAGCCGAGCGTCCCGCTTTCGTCAATGACGTCGTAATGCACGCAAGTCTCGCACGGCGTCGGACGCTGTTTCTGCTTTGATTTTGCCGGTTTCACTGTATTTTCCATCAATTACCTCTCATGCTCCGCGCTTTCCCGAGCAGTTCAGAACGCAAATTTCCGACTTTCTCCTGCATGACGAGATCGAGCAGCTTCGCAAGCGTATCGCCGATTTCCCGCCCTTTCAGACCGAGCGCGATCATGTCCTGCCCGCTCACATCGAGCTGTGCGACGCGGCGGCATTCATCCTTCGCGAGAATTTCCGCCGACAGGGAACGCGCTTCTTCAAACGCTTCTGCCGTGATAGTTCCGGTCACACAGAGATACCGCGCCAGCGTCTCAGCAAAGTCATCCCCTGCGTCGCGCATCAGGCACTTGACTGCATATTTATTCACACCGATTCCGCCGCCGCGCTTTTTTACGAGCGTCATCACGGCGTTTTTTTCGTCCCGCGACGGCTTGAGGGAGTTCATGGCATCCGCAGCCTGCTTCTCATCGAGCGACGCAAACAGCAGTGCATACCGCAGTCCGGGATTCTTCGGATATCCTGATTTTACCAGCACTTCATCCAATTCGATAAAATCCGCTGCACGCACCACTCCATTTTCTTCCAGATACGGAAGTGCATGTGCGATGATTTCCGGAAATTCCCGCAAAATCCGCGCGGCACCGACACCGTTCAGGAGCTTGGTTAACTCCACGTAAATCCGCTCGCGCGAGATTTTGTCAAGCAGATGCTTCAAGTCCCGCACACCCTCGGCGCATTCCTCGTCCGGCGCGAAATCGAGCACCGACGCGAACCGCAAAGCGCGCAGAATCCGCAGTCCATCCTCTGAAAACCGCTCTTTTGCGCATCCGACGCACCGGATTGACCGTTTTTCGAGATCTTCGCGCCCGTTCCACAGGTCAACAATTCCGCGGACGGGGTTATACGCCATCGCGTTGATCGTGAAATCCCGGCGGCAGAGGTCATCGTCGAGGCGATCCGTGAACGTCACCGAGTCGGGATGCCTGCCGTCGTCGTAGGTTCCGTCGATGCGGTACGTCGTCGTTTCCACATTCATCCCGTCCTTCACGATGGTGACGGTGCCGTGCTTGAGTCCCGTTTCCACGACGCGGTCAGAGGAAAATACTTCCAGCATCTCTTCCGGCTTCGCAGATGTTGTCACATCGTAGTCCCCGGGAACGCGTCCCATGAGATGATCCCGCACGCACCCGCCGACGGCGTAAGCTGTGTATCCCGCCGATTCCAGCTTCTCCATGACGTAGATCACCGGAGCCGGCAGGGTCATTTTTGTTTCAGTATCGTGATGCATATTTATACCAAATTTCAGTTGTTTTTATTCTTAAATCCGCACAGTTCCCGGAGAGGACACATCCCGCACGCCGGATTTCTCGCCGTGCAGTGTTCGCGTCCGAAGAGCACCATGCGGTGGCAGTAATCCGCCTGTTCCTCGGTGGGCACGATTGTTTCCAGAATCCGCTCAACCTTCAGAGGATCCTTCAGCGTCACCGAATAGAACCCGAAGCGGCCGTTGATGTGGATGCAGTGCGTATCAGCGACAATGCCCGGTTTTCCGAAGCAGTCACCGAGCAGGAGATTGGCAATTTTCCGACCTACGCCGGGCAGCTCCAGGAGCTCTTCCATCGTTTCCGGGACTTTGCCGCCGTACTTTCCGGCAACAATCTTCGCCGACTCGTGAATTGAGAGCGCCTTCGTGTGGTACAGCCCGCACGGCCGGATGATTTTCTCAATTTCCGCGACTTCCGCCTCCGCGAACGCGTACACGTCCGGGAATTTTTCAAACAGCGGCACGCAGACAATGTTCACCCGCTCATCCGTGCACTGCGCCGACAGCCGCGCCGCAACAAGGAGCCGCCACGGGTCACCGCTGTACTCCAGGGAACACTGCGCGTCCGGGTAGAGCCGTTTCAGGATGTCGTGTATTGCATGAATATCGGGCATGGATTTTTCTCTCATTCTTTATAATGCAGTATTATTCGTTCGTATCCGCTGTTTCCGCAGCTTTTGCGGCACGGATTGCGTCCACGTCGAAGTAGTAGTCGAACACGTCGCGCACGGAGTAACCCGCCTCGGTACCGCCGCTCGCCTGCTCAATGATGCAGGTCACGACGATTTCCGGGTCTTCAAACGGTGCAAACGCAGTCATGATGCCGTTGTCAGACTTTTTATCGGAGACCTGCGCCGTACCGGTTTTGCCGCCGACGGAAATCTCGTACCCGGAGAAGACCGACGCCGCGGAACCGTTGTCCATAACGCCCTTCATGCCTTCCTTGAGGGTCGCGAGAATGTCGTCCTCGAGCTTGTATTCGGATGCCACCGTCGGATTGTTCTTGTAGACGAGCTCGCCGGTGTATTCGCGGACTTCGTACAACAGATGCGCACGGTAGCGGACGCCGCCGTTGAGAATCGACGCAATGTACGAGCTGATCTGAAGGGGATTGAACTGGTTGTCACTCTGTCCGATCGCCGCCTGCAATGTGTCACCCGGGCTCCATTTGCCGAGGCCGTTGTCGTTCCGGTAATCCGGACCCGCTAAAAGGCCCGTGTATTCCGGCAGCTCAATCCCGGTAGGCTGACCGAGACCGTAGAGAGTGCAGTATTCGTTCATTTTTTCAATCGTGAGCCGGCGTCCGACGTCGTAGAAGAAGTAGTTGCACGACTCCTGAATCGCTTCGACGACGGCGATTGGGCCATGGGAACGTCCCGTCATCAGGTACAGCCAGCACCGCGGCGTATAGTTGGACTCCTCGTAGTAGGTGTAGATACCCTTGGTGTCGATGACGGTGTCCTTTTCGATGATGCCTTCCTCCAGTGCCGCAAGCGCGACGCCGACCTTGAACGTCGAGCCGGGTGCATACAGACCGTAGAGCGCGCGGTTATAGAGCGGAGACGTTTCATCGGAGAGAAGACCGGTGAGATCCTCCTGATACGTCTCAAGATTGTACGTCGGGTAGGAGCAGATCGCGAGAATTTCGCCGGTATCGCAGTCCTCGACCGTCATAGCTCCGGCGGCGGCGTCTTCACCGGACAGGGGATCGTCCCATTTTGCATCCGCACGGATCTTGAAAATATTCTCGGCGAGGGCTTTTTCCGCGCACATCTGCATGCCGATATCGATGGTGAGGTACACATCCTTTCCCGCAACGGGCTCGGTGTAGACCTCGGTCGAGACGATATTGCCGTAGCCGTCCTCGGTGATTTTCAGAACGCCGTCCTGACCGCGGAGGTATTCTTCAAACGCGGCTTCGACACCGTTGATTCCGACGATGGCGTCATAGGAGTACCCGCGTTCGGTGTAGTAATCCACGTTTTCGGCGGTGATTTTGCCAATGGAGCCGAGGATGTGGGACGCGTATCCGGGATAATTGTAAACACGTCCGGCAGAAACGCGCACGGTGATTCCTCTTGCAAAGGATTCCTCAACGCCCGTGATGAAGGCAAGCGAAACATCCTCCGCGACAGGATACGGCTGAACCGACGAAAATTCGGACAGATCCATGTCAAGCCGCGTGGTGAGGAGCTTCTTTGCCATGTCGTATGTATAGTTGTAGTAGTAATCGTATTCGATTTCCTCGGTATCGGGGTCATCATTGCGCTCGCGGGAGAGAATCCCGTAGTGGAGCATGAGAATCTGCGCTTCGTCCTCGATTGCGGCGTCTTCATCCGCACCCAGCTCCGTGACGAGCTTTTGGTAGCGTCTTCCGCGCGCGGTATCGAAGAAGCCGTCGGGGTAGGAGAAGCTGAGCCCGTTCCGGTTTGCGGAGATATTGATGGACGAACGCGGCTCGGTCAGGCAGTCGGTCTCACCGCTCCGAGCGGCAATGGCGGCGATATCGAGGAGCATTTCGTTGATTTCCGTCTGCGTATCGGGTCGGGTTGCGTAATCGAGCATGATGGTATAGGAATAGTCATTGGTGACAAGCGCCTCACCGTTGCGGTCGTAAATTTCGCCGCGCTGAGCCTGAATTTTCTCATACCGTGTCACGTATGAAACGGGCGTGGACATGGTATAGTAATCCTGTCCGCTGACTTGCAGATAGAGAAGCCTGCCGATATAAATCACGGCGATGGTGATGTAGATTGCCGCCATGGCGATCAGGCGGGTCAGGTTTTCTTTGTTTTTCATGTATCTTTATTCCGGGTTGATTGATATTTTTTAAAGCCGACTTTCAATTAAAAACGCGCCGCAGGCTGAAATTTACCCGTGCAATCCAGTGACACGAGCAATAAAATACGTTCGCTGAAAATCAAAACTGCACGCTGTCAAAAACTCCTCTGCCCGCACACTTTCTTCGAAAGTGAAGCCTTGGGTCCAGGCATCACTTTCATCAAAGATGAAAGTGGCTGGTCTGCCGAATCGAGAGCCCGGCAACTAGGTTTCATCGAAGATGAATACCTCGTTCTCGCGCCCGCCGCGCAGGCGTACAAATCAATTCGAAAAGCGGAGCTTTTCTACCATAGATTCCCAACGCTTTAAGAAAACATTATGTACCCCGCAGGGTTCAATCCCCACGGGATTCCGTCATTCCAGCGAAGCCATGCGGCGTCTGAGCTTCCTGCACTGCGCCCAACGCCATGTCAGCCACACGCCGGTTCCGGCAAGAAGAAGCAAGAGGACGTACATCTCCACGTCAAACGCGAGCTCCCAGCGGAATACTTCCACGTCCGGCTGATTCTTCCGGAAGCATACGTCCTTCATCGCGAATTTCTTCCGTACGCACAGCGCATCCTTCGCGGGATGTGTCTTTCTGAAATCGTCATACAGGGATGTCATTTCCCGGACCGCTGTTTTCGCCTTTTTCCCGGCAGAATCCAGCGCCTTTTCCATGGATTTTTCCATTTCCGGACATCCTCCCGGCGGCATTCTTCTGCATCTGCGTGAGTTCTGCCGCCTGCTTTTATTATATCAAACATTCCGCATTTTATCAAGGAAATTCATGTATATTTCAGATTTCTTCCGCCCCCCAGATTCTCTGCATCGGGATTTCCGCGTCCGCTGTTTCCTCGATGTATTTCCGGTCGTGCGACACCGCAATGATCGTCCCGCCAAATTCGGACAGGATCCGGCGGATCACAGGTCCCGTCATCGGCGAGAGATTCCGCGTCGGCTCGTCGAGAATCAGCGTATCCGCACCGTCAAGGATCATCCCGATGAAGTACAGCTTCGCTCTCTGTCCGCCCGAGAGATCCCGGATTCTGTGATCCATCTCCGCCGCCGTGAATTTGATGCTCCCGAGGTACGTGCGGATTTTCGTCTCCTCCGTGCGGCTGCCGTCCCGCGTCAGGTATCCGACCGCTGTCATTTCCCCGGGCATGTGCTCGTCGTAGTCCTGCGGCATGTACGCAGCGCGGATATCCCGTCGTCCGAGCAGCTCCGCGGCGATTTTTTTGATGAGCGTACTCTTCCCGCATCCGTTCGGGCCTGTGATGACCACACTTTCGCCGCCCATCACTGTCAGCCGTATGTTTTCCGCGAGCAGTCTGCCGTGCGGGTTGTCTCCTGCGCGAAGCTCATCCAGCGACAGTTCCAGAATCACCTTGCCGCGCGGCACATGCACCTCCTGAAATCCGATCATCACTGCCTCTTCCGCGTCGATTTTCTTCGTCAGATTTTCTTCTTCCTTCTCAAACCGCCGCCCCATCGCCTTGACTGA
Source organism: Clostridia bacterium (assembly GCA_017463075.1). Classification (GTDB taxonomy): domain Bacteria; phylum Bacillota; class Clostridia; order Oscillospirales; family CAG-272; genus UMGS1696. The sequence continues at coordinate 13,485 of JAFTPW010000213.1, read as the reverse complement.
GTGCATTTTCTTTTTCAGAAGCCGTCCGCCGCCGGGATTCTGTCTGGAAATCGCGTTCTGCTCAAACTGCACCCTCTCGAAGATCCGGCGGTATTTTTCCATTTTCTTTTCAAACCGGTCCCGGTCGTTTTTCGCCATCTGCGCGGATTTTTCAATCAGAAGCCCGCGCGTTTCCATGTATTCCCGGTATCCCGTCCGGCTCACCGTCACTTTCGGCTCCGTTTTGCGCATGATCTGCTCGATGTGAATCACGCACTGCGCGGTGTTTTCCAGTAAAACCTCGTCGTGGGAGATGTAGATCACCGTCTGCGGCACCGTGCGGATGAACTCCTCCAGCCACACCAGTGCTTCGAGATCCAGATCGTTCGACGGCTCATCCAGAAGCAGGATATCCGGAGACGACGCCAGAAGCGCAAGAAGCCGCACCTTGACCGCCTCACCGCCGGACAGCGATTCCATTTTCTGCTCCGAGTACAGAAGCTCTTCCGGAACCGACAACTCCCTGCACAGCCGCGACAGCTCCTTCGGTGAAAAATCGCACCAACCGTCCGCCTTCCCGAGGTATTCCCAGACCGCCATCCCGTCCCCGTCCGGAAGCTGACTCATGTATCCCGTGACCGAGCACTTTGCACCCGTGCCTTTTGTGACTGTGCCCGTGTACGACGCGTATCCGTCCAGAAGCGCCGGGTCGTGCATCAGCTTGAGAAGCGTGGATTTCCCGTTGCCTTCCTCCCCGACGACGGCGATTTTCTCACCCTCGTACGGCGTGAAGCTGAAATCCTTCAGAAGACAGCGCTCATCCCCTGTATGCGTGATTGTGATATTCTTTAACTGAAGCATAAAAAAATCCTCCGTTTTCATGATGACAAACGAAGGTATGGCTATGCACAAAAAAACGGAAGCACGCACATCACCTCCGTCTGCCGATTCGCGCAGAAAAAACACCCTGTATTCCTGCGATTCTTTCAGCAAACGTCAATTCAGATGCGCATTGCAGCCTCCGTACTTCTCTGATTTTCACCAGTATAGCACATCCGCCGCCTTTTGTCAAGCATATTGCACAAAAATCATGCTTATCTTTCTGTTTGACGTACGTGACTATGTATGCTATAATATAGTTAACAGAACTTAAAAAATCACATTACAGGAGGAATCCCGCATGAAGCGCACGTTATCCGTCATTCTCGCCGTCAGCATCCTTCTTCCGATGCTGTTTTCCTGCGCAAAAAACGAAAATACACCCGCATCCTCTTCGATTTACCGCACATTTTTCGAGGAAACGGTGCCCGACTCCGAACGCAACGACCAATACAACATCGCGGCATTCACCTCCGACGGAACTTACACCTCCGTCACGGTGACCAGAGAAAGCGGGAACAGCATCACCTTCACAAAGTTTTCCGCCGACGGAGATGTCCTTGAGAAGCGCTCCTTCCCGCTCCCGGACGAAATTCTGAGTATCTACGGCGGATTCTGCGGGGAGCGCGGGCTGTACCTCATATGGAACGAATCCCGGAACGATGACCGGTACAATCTCTCGCTGTACAGCTATGACGGTACCTCTCTCGCCGCGGTCAATCTCAATTCCCTCAAACCCGACGGCGTGACCAAACCGTATCCCGGCGAAGGCGGCACACTTGAATCCCCGATCGCACAGCAGCACATCCCGATGGCGGAGACCGATGAGCACGCCGTGATTCTCTGGCAGAGCACGCTTCTCTTTTTCGATGACGCACTCACGCTCGCGAACACCGTGAAGCTGCCCGGCGGATGTGCCTCGGTCTGGTACGACAACGGTCTGCGCGTCACGTACATCAAAGACAACAAGCCCATGACTGCGTCAATCGAGGACTTCACCGTCACCGGCGCGCGCGAAATGCCCGGCAGATTCAGCGGGGACATGATGCGCATTTTTGCCTGCGAAAACGACGTCTTCTACGCCTACGACACAAGCGGCGCGTTCCGATGGAGCATCTCCGACGGCGCAAAAGTCGAACCTGTCGAAATCCTCTCGTTCACGATGTCCGGAATCAACGCAAGCGGTGTGAGATGCATCAACCCGATCCGCACTGCCGAAAACACTCTCACCGCCCCGGATTCTCCCGCGCTTATGGTGTTCTATTCCGTCTCCAACTACGATTACCGCCGCGCGTGGATGTCACAGGACACAACTGCCGCACAGCAGAACCCGGATGAAGTCACCACCATCGTCATCGCGACGCCGGGGATGAGCCGCAAAGCACCGCAGGCCGTCGTCGAGTTCAATCAGTCCCACAGCGATATTCAAATCGTCATCGAGGACTACTCCAAGTACAGCACCGCGGAGAATCCCGAAGCGAACTACACGCGCCTGCGGATGGATCTCGAAACCGGCGTGCTCAAGCCCGACCTCATCGTCGCAATGCAGCCGTATTATGCCAAGTTCCTGCGCGGGATGGGGACGTATTTTGCCGATCTTGACACCCTCATGACCGCCAACCCCGACGCCGGCATCGCACCGGACAACATCTGGCAGAGCGTCCGTTCCGCATTCACGTACGAAGGAGGCATGCGCGGCATCACACCGGGATTCTTCCTCAAAGGCCCCGTCGGACTGAAGGAAAACCTCGGCTCAATGACATCCTGGACACTGGACGAATTCCTTGACTTTGCCGAAACCGTCCCGGAAGGCGTGTATTTCACGGAATCACTTCGCCGCAAGGACACCGTCTCCCTCTTCGGCAGTCTCCAGTGGGACACCTTCACGGCGCAGGCGAATTTCGACGATCCCCTGTACGTGCGGTATCTGGAATTTCTGAAATCCCTCCCGTCCGATGCCCCCGAGCTCATCACGCGCGAGACCGCGTACGACCCGGAATTTGACATGACCGTGGACGTCACCGAAGACCCGGACCGCATCTACCGCGACGGCGACGTTCTGCTGTACCATACTTCCACGGCGTCCCCGATGGGATACCTTGAACTGATGCAGAAATTCGGTGCGGAAACAGCGGATGAGCTGACCTTCATCGGGTATCCGACAAACGACGCAGGCGGCATGAAGCTCGCGAATACCGGTGAGTGCGTGTACATGATCCCGGCGAAATCCGAGCATACCGCAGAAGCGTGGGAATTCGTCGCGTACGTGCTCAAGGACTACGCCGCGTCACTCACGGAACTGGAAGAGCGCGAAATCCACAAATACGGAAGTAAATCCCCTGCCGCACTCAAAGCGGAAACGCTCGCGTATTTTGAATCCCTCATCGGCTACCAGACATGGGAAACCGTGCGCGGAAGCTGGTCCGGATGGAATCTCGAAACGGAAGGGGAAGGCACGCTTCTGACAATCACCGAGGACGTTATCGCCGGATGCACCGCGCTTCTCGATCAAGCGACGAGCAGTTATCTCTTCACCGAAACCCCGGACGCCCTTGCCGCGATCATCTCCGAGGAGGAATCCGCCTATCTCGCCGGCAACGGGGACGCCGCATCCGCCGCCAAAACCACCCAGAGCCGCGCGGCAATCTATCTCGCGGAGCAGAAATAATTCCGCGGACACGTGGTTATACAGGGAAATGCTCACTTTCTGCCATTGACGGCAGTATATCATGCATGCTATAATATTTACAACTCAAGATATCCGTAAACAAGGAGGAACGCCAATGAAGCGCATCGTCACCGCCATTTTTGCAGCCATCCTGCTCTTCTCATCCTGCACGACCGTACAGCAGGAACCGGAGGACACATCCTACATCACCGCCGACACCATTGAAGAAGCCGGATTCCTCACCGCTGTGTACCGTGTGGATTTCTCGACCACGATTCCGGGAGGCGCCATTCCATCCCCGATCACGTCCACGGACAGCGGATACCGCTATGCTGAGTCCGAAAACAATGTCGGGCTTCACATCCGCACAGGTGAGGAGAGTGTGACCGCATCCATCCCGGACCTTCGCAGAGAATCCCTCGTCATGATCCAGGACGGGTATCTCTACCTCGCATCGAACACCCGCGAAAATACATACACACTCTTCCGCGTCACTTTCGATGGGGAAATCACAGCGGAAATTCCCGCAGAATCCCTGAAACCGGAGGGAAACGCCGCGAATTATCCCGGTGACAGCGACTGGTACACCAATGTCAATGAGCTCCCGATCGCCGAAATCCCGGACGGATACGCCATCGTCTGGGATGACACCGTCGTGTACACGGACAGGGAGTTCGCCGTCACGTCCACGGAAAAGCTCCCGTCCACGGTCTACCACATCCGCTATGACACCGTCACCGGCGAGCTCTGGGCACATTACAAAGCCGAAGACGTATGGATGCTGCGAAATCTTACGACAGACACGGATTACACGCTCCCGGCGCGGTTTGAACGCTACATGAACCGCTATGATGTCAAAGTCACCGCAGTCCACGACGGGTACGCCTACGGCTTTGACGCATACGCCGCGTTCCGATGGAAAATCTCTGCCGGAAGTGAAGCCGCCGAGCCGGAGGAAGTCTTCAATTACACCAATTCCAGCGTCAACGGACAGTATTTCAGCGAAGTGTGGCCCGTTTTCACCGAGGACGGCGTCTGCTTCACGGCAAAATACCTGCTCGAGACCTCCTTTGAGTGGATGATCCTGCACTGCATCCCCATGCCGGACATTGATCTTTCGAAAGTCGTCACCCTCGAGCTCGCCCACGCCATCGGCTATCAGGTCAACGAAGCCGTCGCGGCGTTCAATCAGAACAACAAGGACGTACGCATCCTCGTCAACGACTACACGCGCTTTGCGAGCTCCGACGGCATGACGCCCGAAGACCGCCTGCGCACCGATCTGGAAACCGGAATCCTCAAGCCCGACCTCGTCGTCACGCAGGACACCGTCTACCGCGACATGGCGGAAAACATGAAGGGCTACTTCGTCGATCTGCACACGATCAAAAGCGGCAGCATCACCACGGACGATATCTGGAACAGCGTCGTCACCGGTCTGGAAATCGACGGAAAGCTGTACGGCATGGCGCCCTCGATCACCACAATCAGCGGTCTTGTCGCCCTGGATGAGAAAATCCCGCTGGATCACTGGAATCTCGAAGAAATCATGGACTACATGGAAGCGATTCCTCAGGGTGAGTACATGATCCAAATCGAGAACGGCTCCGAGTTTTCCACGGGCAGCATCTTCGGCTATCACATATACGACGAGTTCAGCGTACACGACGGATTTTTGTCCCCGCTGTACCTGCGCTATCTCAACTTTGCGAAGAATCTGAAAACCAATGCGCGCCGCACCCCGGACTCCGCGAGCTATCCTCAGGGAACCATCCACGTCATGGATGTCAATCTGACCGGGATGACTTCCATTCTCAGCATGATGCGAGCATTTGCGGTCACCGATGCGGATGCGCTGAACTTCATCGGTCATCCCGCAGTCACCTCGGACGGGGAATTCGAAGGATTTGAACTTACCTTCCTGCGCGGCATCACGTCCGTCACCAAGCACTGCGAGCACCCGGACGCGGCGTGGAAATACATCGAGCAGGCAATGACCACGGAAGCGGACAAGATGAAAACCTCCACGGAGTTTCTCTACGGCTTGCAGGGTATTCCCGTACTCCGCGATCCGGTTCTCGAGCATCTCCGGGCGTTTGAAGGCGTGGACTTCTTCTATGAATACGGCACAGGTTCTCCCATGTACCGCTGCGACAGCCTGACCGAAGAATATCTTCTGAAAACACAGGGAATCCGGTTCACCGTGACCGAAAGCCACACCGAAGCATGGGCAAATCTCCTCGACAAAGCCGAGCTGAGCTGGGTCAACCGGAAGCACCAGCCCATGCGGAGCATCATCAATCAGGAGGAAAAAGCCTTCTTCAACGGCACCTCCACGGCCGAGAATACGCAGACCTCGCTCAACAGCCGGATCAATCTCTGGCTCGCCGAGCATGGAAAATAATCAACAAAACCAAGTTTCCATACCACAGAAAGGAAGAACACCCATGAAACGCATCTTCACCGCCATTTTTGCAGCCATCCTGCTCTTCTCATCCTGCACGACCGTACAGCAGGAACCGGAGGACACATCCTACATCACCGCCGACACCATTGAAGAATCCGGGGTTCTCACAGCCGTGTACCGCATGGATTTCACGACCACGATTCCGATGGTGTCCAAGCCTTCCGTAATCAACCTTACCGAAAACGGTTACCGTTACGGCATCGCATACCACACCGGCAATTTTCAGGTCACGGACGGCGCCGGAGTATCCGATCCGGTTCTCGAAAATACGCTGACGGAATCCACCGTACAGGTTCCGGACGGGTACATCTGCCTCGCGCAGGATAAAGTGACCGATCTCTATATGCTCACTCTCATCTCATACGACGGTGAGATTCTCATGCAAGTTCCGGCAGACACCACCAAGCCCTCCGACTCTGCCGCACGCTTTCCCGGTGAGAGCGACTGGTACACCAATGTCTACGAACTTCCTCTCACCGCCACGGACGACGGTTACGCAATCGTCTGGGACGATACCGTGGTGTATCTCGACCGCGACCTCGCCGTGACCGGGCAGGACAAGCTCGCATCCACAGTCTACCACATCCGCCGCGACGACGTGACAGGGGAAGTCTGGGCGCACATGCAGAGCAAATCCGGCTGGATGCTCCATAATCTCACGACCGGTGCGGACATCGTGCTCCCGGAACGCTTCCAGACCTACGCCAAATTCAAGAACGTCAAGCTCACCGCAGTTCACGACGGATACGCCTACGGCTTTGACGAGTTCGCGGCGTTCCGCTGGAAAATCTCCGACGGCAGTGAAATCGCATCCCCCGAAGAAGTTCTCAATTTTTCGAATTCCAACATCAACGGACAGAATCTCTTTGAAGCGTGGCCTGTTTTCACAAGTGACGGCACCTGCTTCACGGTAAAATATCTCGATTCTGACGGCAGTGGCTGGGCATTCTGTTACTGCGTCCCCATCCCGGACGTGGATCTGTCGAAAGTCGTCACCCTTGAGCTTGCACACGCCCTCGGTCCGAGAGTCAATGAAGCCGTCATTGCGTTCAATCAGCAGAACACCGGCGTGCGCATCATCGTCAACGACTACACGCGCTTTGCAGATTCCGAAGGTATGTCCGCTGATGACCGTCTCCGCACCGATCTGGAAACCGGCATCATCAAGCCCGACCTCGTTGCCGCGTATGACAAATACTACCGCGAAATGGCGGAGGGCATGGAAGAATATTTCGTCGATCTGAACACCGTAGAAGGCGGGAAATACTCCGCGGACGATATCTGGAACAGCGTCAAAACCGCTCTTTCCGTGGGCGGCAGTCTGTACGGCATGGCGCCGAAAATCAACGGGGTCATGGGACTGGTCGGTCTTGAAAGCGTTCTTCCGGCGGATCACTGGAATGTGAGCGAAATCATCGACTACATGGAAACCATCCCGGACGACGAATACATGGTGAAGATCGAGAACGTCCGCGAATTCTGGGCAGAGGAAATCTTCGGATACCACGTGTACGACGACCTCATCCGCACCGACGGCTTCAAATCCCCGGAATATCTCCGCTACCTCAAAGCCTTCGCCGCCATTGAAGCCAATCCCGTTCAGACGCCGGAAAGTGCGCTCTATCAGGACGGCACCATCCGCGTCAGGGAAGTCGATCTGCGTTCTCCGACGTCGATTCTGAGCGTCATGCGGGAATTCGTCGTCACCGATCCGGAAGAACTCTGCTTCATCGGCTATCCCTCCCCTTCATCGGAAGGAGAATTTGAAGGATTTGAACTGCATTTCATAGGCGGCATCTACTCCATCACAAAGCACTGCGAAAACATTCCCGCCGCGTGGTCCTTCATCGAGCAGGCAATGGATACCGCCGCAAAAAAGAACACTTCCTATACCGAGCCCATGAGCCATCTGAGCAATCTCACCGTCCTGCGCGAGCCGCTTCTGGAGCATCTCAGATCATTTGAGGGCAGTGAAATCTTCTTTGAATACGGCACAGGCGCCGGCGTCCGCACGTATGCATCCCTCACGGACTACGATCTGAGGAACCGGGAAGGCATCACGTTCACCCTTGACGAGCGGTACACCGATCTGTGGATCAAGCTCCTTGACGGCGCCGAGCTGAGCTTCATCAACCGCAGGCACATGCCGATGCTGAACATCATCCAGCAGGAGGAAAACGCCTTCTTCAACGGGGAAACCACAGCCGAGAACGCGCAAGTATCGCTGAACAGCCGGATCAATCTCTGGCTTGCCGAGCATGGTCTGGAATCATGAGTGGGAATTTACTTCAGTTGAAATTGCAAGATAACCATCCCACTCCCGAGAATTTCCCTTGCGGAAAATTCTCCAAGGTCTGGATTTGCAATTACGCGGGAATTTACTTCAGCTGAAATCGTAAGAATACCATCCCACTCCCGAGAATTTCCCTTGCGAAAAATTCTCCAAGGTTTGGATTAAAAAAATTCAAAAAACTTTCAAAAAAACTCTTGACAAAGCCGTCCGCGTGTGCTATAATAATGGAGCGCTCGGGAGACCGGGTGAAACAGAATAGTGTCTCAATAGACACAGCACACGCAAAGGTGGCTGAGCTGGTCTAAGGCGCACGACTGGAAATCGTGTGTTCGGCTAATAACCGACCGAGAGTTCGAATCTCTCCCTTTGCGTAAAAACTGGTAATGATCCTGTGGATCGTTGCCAGTTTTTCTTTTACCCGAAGCGGGCAGACGAGAATTTGAGTGAAAGTTTCGCCGGTGTATTTCATTTAACAAGCGAAAGATAACTTCAACTCATAAAGTATTGTCCCCTTAGAATTTTCATTTCAGGACAGTCGGGGACGCCTGTCCCTACCGAGGTTTAACAGCTGACGGTACAGTTTTTCATTATCATGATCTTTATTCCGTTTCCTGTCCGCATTTTCCCTCAACCCAATTGCATCCCGCCGAATTTTCTGCTATAATAGTCCCAAATCCCACTACACCGGAGGTTCACCATGCATCCGCTTGCGGAAGAATACCTCAAATCCAAATCCGCTCAGCCCGATCCCGACAGCCGCGGGCAGGAAATCCGCGATTTTCTCATCGGCGAGGGGCTGTACGAAATCCAGTATTCCCCGTATCCCTACGCCACGGACGATTACCCGCTCTTTGACGCCGACAAAAACCGCAGCTACCGCATCGAGCCCATCCCCGTCACGTATGAGGAGTACCTCAAGCTCTACAACGCGCGCGAAGAATCCCGGCAGTCGCAGAAATGCAAAGCGGCATCGCGTACACAGACAGCGGCGTACACGGTCTGCCTGCTCGGTGCACTGATCGGCATTCTGTATCTTGGCTGGGCACCATTCATCTGGCTGGCGACCCTGATCTCCGGCACAACGCTCTTTGCGCTTTCAAAAATCATCGACCAGCTCCATCAAATCCAACATCAGGTGAAACAAAAATGAACCTCATCGAAAAAATGACCGCCTCCGAGCTCATCTACGACGGCAAGGTGGTGCATCTCTATAAAGACACCGTGGAACTCCCCGACGGCGCATCCGGAATCCGCGAGTTCGTGAAGCATGTGGGCGCGGTGTGCGTCGTTCCCATCACGGACGAAGGGGAAGTCCTCCTCGAACGCCAGTACCGGTACGCGGTCGATCAGATTCTCACCGAAATTCCGGCAGGCAAGCTCGATTACGCCGGCGAGGACTGGACGGAGGCAGCTCTCCGCGAACTCAGAGAAGAAACGGGCGCGATTCCGCGTGAGCTCATCGATCTCGGCGACTTCTACGGCTCTCCGGCGATCATGGGCGAGAGAATCCGCATGTTCCTCGCGAAAGGCCTCACGTTCACGCACAATGACCTCGACGACGACGAATTCCTCGAAGTCTTCCGGATGCCGCTGGAAGAAGCCGTGCAGTCCGTGCTCCGGGGCGAAATCCCCGACGGCAAAACCCAGTGCGGTATTCTCCGTGCCGCAGCGATGGTGGGGCTTTTGAAGTGAAATCAATACCGTGCATGCCGTTCATCCGGTGTGTGCGGTATTTTTATTCCAACGCATCCGCGATTTTCCGCTTTTCCGTTGAGTCCGTAGTCATCAGCGGTCATTGACTTCGCCGCAAATCCGGTGTATCATATAACCACAGGATGCGCAGACTGAATCCACTTTACAGGAGAACCACATGAACACCATCAAAATCGGCGAAACTTTACGTTCCCTGCGGCAGAAGCGGGGGATCACGCAGGAAACACTTGCCAACCGGCTTGGCGTCGCACCGCAGTCCGTTTCCAAATGGGAGCGCAACGAAGGCTTCCCGGACATCACCTTTCTCATCCCGCTGGCGGAGTATTTTGACGTGACACTGGACACCCTGCTCGGTCGGGACGGTGCGGCAAAGGAACAGCGGATACTTGCCATCGTGGCGGAATACGAACGGCTCCAGCACCTCGGCGATCACGCCACCAAAAACGACCTGATCCGGCAGGCTTACCGGGATTATCCCTACGATTTCCGCATTGTAGTGCGGTACGTAAACACCCTGACCGACGACTGCGAAGCGAACCGGGACGAAATCGTGAAGTTGTGCGCCTACACCCTGGACGAGTGCACCGACGATCCCCTGCGCTACGAGGCGATTTTTCAGATGATATACCTTTGCAGCGAGATGAAGGACTACGACCGCGCCGAGGAATACGCCAGCCGTCTGCCCGATCTCAGTCACACAAAATACTTCACCCGCACCATGATCTATCCCTCATCCGACGAGCGCGATGTGCACGCAGCCATGGAATTTGCCGACGCTGCCATGGAAAACCTGCTCTGGGAACTGTTCTGCGCCGCAAATTACCGGACGGATCTGACGCGGGATGAAAAAATCGACGTTTTCCGCCGGATTCTCACCGTCGCGGACGCGGTTTATCCCGATTTTGACTGCGACGTTTGCCACAGCGGACTGTCGGACACCTGCATGGCGCTGTTCGGTTTTCTGACGGAAGAAGGACGCCCCGACGAAGCCCTCGACGCACTGGAACGTGCCCTGAAGCATGCGCGCGCCATCGATCTGTGCGAAAATTCCGTCGTCGTACACACCTCCCTGCCGCTGAAAGGCGCGAAATATGACATGACGAAAACCCACGACGGCTGTGCCTGCAACAGTGTATGGTTCAGGCTGGATCAGCTTGGAAAGCGGTACCCAGTGGACGCGTACGCGGAAAACAAGCGGTATCGCGCCATTGTGGAGCAGTACACGCCATACGCCGTGGCGGATATGACGAAGTAGAAGGAATAAAATCCCCCGTACCCGCGGCTGATTCAGACCGTGAGCATGGGGGATTTCATTTTTTCATCCGTTCACTCCGCCAGCACCGCTTCTTCGCGTTCACGGAAGTACGCATAGCTCGAGAACACCATCTTGTCCAGTATCGCCGGATCGACGTGCGCGTTCTGCATCGGGTAGGGATCCGCACCTGCTCCGAGCGGCTCGGGCGTCACCCATGTGGATTCGCGGTTGTTGTAGCCCATGAGGTACAGCGCCATGATGACGGTATCCAGATCGAGCGAACCCGTTCCGAGCGCGCCGCGGGTCGTGTCAGCGAGATGCAGATTCGTGAGCCGGTCACCGCACGCAAGAATCGCTTCGCCGATGTGCGCTTCCTCGGTCAGCATGTGGAACACGTCGCCGTTGATGTGCGCAACTCCGGGGTGATTCAGCGCGTCAATGTAGGCATGCGCCTCTGCAACCCGGTTGACCACGGTCGTTTCCGCGGAACGGATCGGCTCAATGGCGCACCGGATGCCGTATTTCACGAACTCATCCGCAGCACGGGCGAGCGAATCCAGGCTTCTGTCCCACTCGCTGTCGTCGTATTTCACCGTCCGTCCGACCGCACCGGGGCACACAAGGACGTATTTTCCGCCCACGGATGCCGTGAATTCGACCTCGCGCCGGATGTAGTCAATCGCCGCCTGCCGCTGAATGGGGCGGTTTGACGATAAATCGTTGTCGGGCGAGTAGATCCCGCAGATACCGCTGACCGCGATACCGTATTCGCCGAGGATCGCATTCACATCCGCCGCGCGGTATCCGAGATCGGGTCCGTGGTGGTTGCCGTGGAGCTCGATATACGGGATTCCCGCGTCACGGAGGCGTTTTGCGGAGGTCTCCAGCGTCTCCAGCCCGAATCCCCAGTTGCTCCAGCTGAAACGGAGCCGGTTTTCGAGCAGTTCCGGATGCGCGGCTTTGTAAGCGAGGAAGTCCGCCCGGATGCGGGAAGTTTTGATTTCGTAGTTCTGCATTGTTCTCATGATGGGTACCTATTTCTATATTTGATCAGATTCAATCCACGCCTCAACTCCGGTAGGGACTGGCGTCCTCGACAGTCCTAAAAATAACAATCCGCACAAATCTGCCGTATGGAGGATAAATATTGATCACAAAATATTCTGTATTCAAATTTTACATTTCAGGACCGTCGAGGACGCCGTTCCCTACGGTTACCTTAAATCAATATTCCGTCCGGTCAATCACGGTCTGCTGGAGGGCGGGCGTCAGTCTGTTGAAATATTCCGAGAACCCGCCGATGCGCACGACGAGATTCTGATGCTTTTCCGGGTGATCGAGGGCATCCAGCAGCTCTTCCCGCGACGCACAAGTCACTTGAAGCTGCATGCCGCCCTTTTCAAAGAACGCTTTCACCAAGGGCTTGAGCAGTACGGGCAGGTTCGGCTTGGAAATCCGGATATTCGTGATGGGCGTGCCGAGTACCATATCCCCGCGCAGTGCCGCAACGGAATTGAGCAGCGCAGTCGGGCCTTCGGTATCGCGTCCATGTACCGCACCGCAAGAGTCGCACAGGGGATCTCCGTCCGCGCGTCCGTCGGGTGTGGCTTTCACATACCGTCCCGCATCGGCGTAGGTCGTGAACTGGTTGGATACCGGGAAATATCTGCCCTCACCGTTCTTCGACGGGGTACAGGTGTGCGTCTCGAACCGGCTGTAAATCCGCGCGGACAGGCGGTTTGCGATATCGTTCACGGTTTCGTTGTCGTTGCCGTGCTTCGGAACCTCACGCGCCATGGCGAGGAAGACAGGATTCTGCGTCTCGAGGGCGTTTATGAAATCATCCGCGTGCATGCCGCCGTCGTACACGAGAGCCTTCACCACAGCGAGCGAGTCGATGACGTTGATGAGTCCCGCAACATTGATGACGCTCCAGTTGTACCGCGCTCCGCCGGCGTTGAAGTCGCACATTTCGTCGATGCAGTCGTCGATGAAGAGCGAGCGGATCGGCTGAGGACGGTACAGGGCGCGTGTCCGGCGGTGCTCCTCGAGAATCGCGCAGACTTCGTCAATGACACCTTCCGCCGCCGAGGTATATCCTTCCATGAAGTCGTCAAACGTATCGTGATCGGCGAGGTGTTCTCTGAGGTATTCGGCAAAAATATGCGCCGTGTTGATGCCCGCGTCATCCGAGCCGACGTTGGAGAGGCCTTCGATCATGGTCTCCGTGC
>JAFTPW010000212.1:0-8832 GCA_017463075.1 Clostridia bacterium | reverse complement strand
GGGGACTGATCGGCTCGAATTTCTGCCGCGACATGGTGCTCGAGGATTGTGTGTTCTCGCGGTTCGATGCGCATATGGGTGTGGCAAACTGCACCGTCCGCCGCTGCAAACTCGGTCACCAGTGCCTCAACGCCATCGGATTCGGAACGTTCGTCATCGAGGATACGGAAGCGTGCGGCTATGCGTTCGTGAATCTGCGCGACGACTACGGCTGTACATGGAAGGGCGACATGGTAATCAAAAACTGCACATGGAATCCGCTCGGCGCAAACCGGCATGTCTTCAACGCGCACAATGACGGCACCCACGATTTCGGATACCCCTGCTATCTCCCGCAGAATGTGACAATCGACGGCCTGCATGTCACCGGCGGATGCGAAACCCTCGCGGTTTTCAACGACTGGCGCGGCAATCCCGACGGGGAAGTGAAGTACCCGATGGTCAAGCCGAAGCAGGTCAGCGTGAAGAATATCACCGGCGCGGATGCTGTGGTTCTGTGCACGGACGCGGAGCTTCTGAAGGATACGGAATATATTAAATAATTTACATAAGGAGAATACAACATGAAATCACCGTTTTTGGGCTGTGCGTACTATCCCGAGGACTGGGATGAGAGCCAGATCCCGTACGACATTGCGAAAATGAAGGAAGCCGGCATCACCTGTGCGAGAATCGGTGAATTTGCATGGCGCAAGATGGAACCCGTACGCGGTCAGTACGATTTCGAGTGGCTGCACAGGGTTGTGGATGCTCTGCATGAAGCGGGAATTGCCGTTGTCATGGGCACTCCCACCGCGACTCCGCCGATCTGGCTGTCCCAGCGGTATCCGGATGTGCTCCATCTTAGCGAGAACGGTCAGCGCACGAATCACGGCGGACGGCGGCACTGCTGTTCCTCCAACCCGCACTATCTCGAAGCCTGCGACGCGATCGTTCACGCGATGGGCAGGGAGTTCGGCTCCGATCCCGCGATCATCGGCTGGCAGCTTGACAACGAGATTTACACCGGAAACACCGGATGCGTCTGCGAATACTGCGTGGAAAAGTACCACCGCGATCTCGAGAAGAAGTACGGCACCATCGCCGAACTGAACGCGCAGTGGAATCTGAACCTGTTCAGTCAGGCGTACGACAGCTTTGACGAAATTCCTCCGGCAGCCCATGCATGGCACAATCCGCATCTGAGATACGAGTGGTTTGCCGCTCACTACGATGCTGACATCGCGTTCATGCACCGTCAGGCGGAAATTCTCAGACGCTACACGAAGGCTCCCATCGGCACGGACATGATGCCCGTCAACGGCATGGACTACGAAGCGATGAACGAGCCGCTCGATCTCGTCATGTTCAACCACTACAACGTGCCGTCCAATCTTTCTGACGAAATTTTCTGGTTCAACTACCTCCGCACCCTCAAGGACAGACCGTTCTGGAACACCGAAACCGCGACGACGTGGAACGGCTCCGTGGCGATTTCCCAGCATCTCAAGCCCGAGGGATGGTGCCGGCTCAATTCGTGGCTGCCCATCGTTCACGGCGGCGAATCCAACATGTACTGGCTGTGGCGTCAGCACTGGGCTGGTCACGAGCTGGTTCACGGCTCCGTTCTGACTCCCGAAGGACGACCCGTGCACGTGTTCGGCGAAATCCAGCAGACCTCCCGCGAATTTGACGCGGCGTCCGATTTCATCACAAACTCTGCCGTCAGCGCGGATGTGGCACTGCACTATACGTCAAAAAGCTGGCAGCTCTTCCATCAGCAGCCGATTTTCGATAAGAACGACTACTCGTGGCAGGTGCGCAGAATCCACCACGCGATCATGAAGGAAGGCGTTACCCTCGACGTCATCGGCGCGAAGAAACCGCTTGATGGCTACAAGGTTCTGTTCTCTCCCTTGCAGATGACGCTGGAAGACGACGGCATGATGGAAAAGATCGAAGCGTGGGTCAGGAACGGCGGCGTATGGGTTGCAGGTCCGATGACGGATATCCGCAATTCCATCGGCGCGCACTATACCGACCGTGCGATGGGTATGCTCGAAACCATGCTCGGCGTGCGTCAGGACTACGGCGTTCCCACCGACGGCGCATATCTCCGTGCGGCATGGAACGACGGTGAAGAGCTCGAATGCCGGAGCTGGGCGGAATGCTACACGAATCTCAGCGACGGTGAAGCGCTTGCATCCGTGACGGCGGGGCATTCCGCACTTGTCGGCGAGACCGTTGTCGGCAGATACAAGTACGGCGCGGGTGAGGTCATCCTCTGCGGTACCTTCATGAACGACGCGGGTCTGTCCCGTCTGATTACGACCGCACTGTCCGACGCGGGTGTTGAACCCATGAAGACGAGCGGAAACGTTGACGTCGTACACCGTGCGGGTGAAAAGAACGGTCTGATTCTCTGCGAAACCGCTTTTGCCGATGCATGGGCTGAGCTTCCCGGCAAGATGAAGAACGTCATCACCGGCGAGACCGTGGACGGCAGAATCGAAATCAAGCCGTAAGAAGTTGTTGTGCTGGAACACGTATAAATCCATAAGATCGAGGTACACCATGTATTATGAAGGACTTATCATCAGTGTACTGACATTTTTAATCATCGGACTCTTCCATCCGATCGTCATCAGGGCGGAGTATCATTTCTCCAAAAAAATCTGGCCGCTGTTTGCCGTCGTGGGCGTGGTCTTCATCGGACTTTCGCTCATGACGGAATCCACCTTTGCGGGAACCGTGCTCGGCGTACTCGGTGCAAGCTCGCTGTGGAGCATCAAGGAGCTGTACGAGCAGGAAAACCGCGTGAAAAAAGGCTGGTTCCCGGAAAATCCCAAACGGAAGGACAAGTAAAATGCTCTCATTTGAATGCGATTACAACACCGGCTGTCATCCGAAGGTTCTGGAGAGGCTGACCGAAATCAATCTCATGCCGATGCCCGGCTACGGAAGCGATGATTTTACCGAGTCTGCGAAACGGAAGATTCTGGAAGCCTGCGGAACACCGGACGGGGATGTGTATTTCCTCGTCGGCGGCACCCAGACCAATGCGGTCGTGATTTCCGCGTATCTGCGGCGGTACGAGGGCGTGATTTCGGCGGATACCGGTCACATCAACGCCCACGAAGCCGGAGCCGTGGAGTTCACCGGGCATAAGGTGCTCACGCTACCGGAACACGACGGCAAAATCGACCCGGATGCGCTCGCACAGTACCTGCGGACATTTTACGCCGACGCCAATCACGACCATTGCGTCTTTCCGGGCATGGTGTACATCTCCCATCCGACGGAATACGGCACGCTGTACACAAAATCCGAGCTGACCGCGATTCACGGAATCTGTGCGGAGTACGACATCCCCCTGTTCCTCGACGGCGCGCGGCTCGGCTACGGACTTGCAGGAAACCATACCGACGTAACGCTTCGCGACATTGCCGCATTGACGGATGTCTTCTACATCGGCGGAACGAAGGTCGGCGCACTGTGCGGAGAAGCAGTCGTCTTTCCGAAAAAAGCACCGGCGCATTTCATGACGACTGTGAAGCAGCACGGCGCACTTCTCGCAAAAGGACGTCTCCTCGGCGTGCAGTTTGATGCCCTGTTCACGGATGACTTGTACATGGAAATCAGCCGGCACGCAATCCGGATGGCGGAGAAACTCAGAGCGATGTTTGAAGAGAAGGGGTACGAATTTTTCCGCGAGTCCCCGACAAATCAGCAGTTCATCATCCTCACAAACGAACAGATGGAGCGCCTTGCACGGGAGGTGCGGTTCAGTTTCTGGGAAAGACTGGACGAAAACCGATCCGTTGTGCGCTTTGCCATAAGCTGGTCGACAACCGAAGATGACCTTGACCGGCTTGCGTCTATTATTTAATTCTGTTAAAATTGTTGACAATTTGTGTCTGTTTATGGTATAATACAGCCATAGGGAAACATTCCCAAATCATCTCATCACAGGAGAAACCTTATGAAGAAGATTCTTGCTATGCTCCTCGCCGCTGTTATGCTGGCTCTTCCCGCAGCCGCAGACGAAGCAGGCGAACCCGTTGTGACCTCCGTTGAGGAAGAAGCTGTCGTAGTTGAAGAAGCCGCAGAAGAAGCTGTGGTTTCCGCATCCATTTTCAAGCTCTACGTTCTCGACGCGTCCGACAACACCATCCTCGGCTACATCGACGAAACCTCTGCCTTCCAGCTCATTTCCGCATCCCTCTTCGGCATTGAAAACGTTGCCCTTGTCGTTGACGAACTGGCAGAAGGCTACACCATCACCTACAAAGACGCTGCACTTGAACTCGGAGTAATCACCGCGCCCATCCCGGTTGTAGCGTTCACCTCCATCAACTGGACGCTTTCCTATTCAATCGACGTGAACGCAACCATGCAGTACAACAACTACATCTGGATCTTCGGTCATCCGGACAACTACGTTGACGTAACCGCATACATCACCGACGCGGAAGGCAATACCGTTACCGAAGTGGTTCTCACCAACGAAGGCTATGCTGCGGCTGAAGACGGCGACGTTGTTTACACCGCTCTGGGAGAAATTCCCGAAGGTGCAGGCGTTACCTTCTATGTAACCGCTGACCAGGACGTAGCTGTAACCATCAACGGCACCGCTGTCAACGGCTACTCCGAAACCGTTACCGATGTCGAAGACTTCGAAATCGCAGTGACCATCGCGGAAGAAACCAAGACTGTGACCTACACCCTCGCTGAAGAAGAAGCTGAAGAATCCATTCATCCCATCTCCCAGCACTTCATGTACGGTCTGGTTGATAAGATCTGCAACAGACCCCTTCCGAACTGAGTCGAATAACAATGAATAACAAAAGATACGGCGTGAGAGTCTTCCGGGATTCTCAGCCGTATCTTTTTTGTTATTTCGGTTCATTATTTCAGTCTGACCGTCGCACCTGCGGGAACGGTGAATTCCTTGCCCTGATAGTTGAGCCAGATTTCATGAATCGTGGGATTCTGCACGATATCGCCGCTCACGCTCCAGATGAGGCTGTCGTATGCCTTGACGTAGTCGTAGATTTCCATATTGGTCGCATACCAGACGTCGTCGCGGTTTCCGGCTGCCTTTGCGAATTCCTCGATCACGTGCCAGTTGCCGTTGTCGTTGAATTCGTAGCTGTGACCCCAGAGGTAGAAGAGCTTCGGCACGCGGGACCAGAAATAACCGGACTGATTGTCGGCGAGGAAGGTGTCAAGCAGCTCCATGAGTCTGGGATTGTTGTGGTGGCAGGTCGCGGGCAGTCTCAGCCAGTCGTTCGGGATGTCGAATCGTTCGGTGGAAACCGTCGTGCGGGAGTAAACGATGCCGCAGGTACGGAGAATTTCCACCACGGCGTCGTCGTATCTGCCGTTTGCGTAAGCCATGCCGCGGACGGGATGGGACAGCATTGCCTCGAGATTTTTCCGGTCGGTGAGGACGTCGTCGGTCGCAATGGCGGAGTTGACCTCGGTGAGACTCAGGTGCTTGACGCCGTGAACTGCGACCTCATTGCCGGACGGCTCGTAGAGGGCAAGAATTTCCTCCGCGGTCATGCGGCGTTCCCCGGGATTTTTGCCGAACAGCCCGGAGTTGATGTTGAACGTACCCTTGAGACCGTATCGGGACATGATCTCGATCAGATCGCGGTCCCACTTCACGCCGTCGTCGTAGGAGAGGGTCAGCGCCTTGGAACGGAATCCGGGATAACGAAGATAAACGTACTGCATAGAATGCTCCTTTCGGTTTTTCTTTCATTATACCGCAAAGTGTCCGTTTTTTCAATCATCTGCGGGAACTTTATGAGAGGGATTTCAGCCGTGCGAACTCCCGTTGTGCCCAGTCCACACATTCGCCGGATGTGATGCCGTAATCTGTGTCAAGGGAGCGGATGATTTTCTCCCACATCCCGGCGGCGTCATCGGGGCGGTTCATCTTTTCGTACAGGAATGCCAGTGCGTACAGGGCGTCCATCTGCTTCGGCGCACGGGATTTTTCGTAGGATTCCTCATACAGCCGGACGGCGGTGTCGTACTCTCCGATTTTCTCCATCCGTTCGCCGCACTGTAATAAAGTCCACGCGTCCGAGGCAAATTCCTGTGCAGTATTCAGCCAGATATTCCGCGCACCTTCCTCGCTTCCCGCCGCCAGCTTCATGTCACCGAGACACAGCCGGTAGAACGGACGTGGTTCGGATTTCGCAATCAGCTCCCGTGCCTTGTCAAACTGCCGCTCGTGAATGTACACCGTCAGCAGATTTTCGATGATGACGTAGTTTTTCGGATGCTTCGCCGCCAGCGGTTCCCAGAAACGGATCAGCCGGTCGTATTCCTGCCGCTTTTCCCGGACTCTGAGCAGTTTCGCGTTCAGATTCACGTTCATGGGATCGAGCAGAATGCCTTCCTCCGCCAGCCGTCCCTGCGCGAGCGTGTCCCGGTTTTCACGGTGCGCGTACAGCTCGATCAAAAGCGAACGTGCGTCCGTGCGGTGTTTGTCCTCGGAAAGTACGCCGAGCAGATACCGTTCCGCCCAGACGAAATTCTCCGGCGTGATGGTGTGCTCGTCCCGGATCATGCAGGAGATGCGTTTGAGATAGTCGTCCTCGTCCATGGAGAAAAGTGTGTCCATGCTCACGCCGAAATACAGCGCGATTTCCGGAAGCAGGGCAATGTCAGGTGTGGTCGTGCCGCATTCCCATTTGGAAACCGCCTGAAATCCCACGCCGAGCACATCCGCGAGCTCCTCCTGCGTGATTCCTTTTTCAGCCCGAAGCCGCCGGATCACGCCGCCGATGTTCAGATTCATGTGTACCTCCGTTTGTGTGAATTGTATCAGCTGATGGATCCATTATAGCGTTTCCGGCGATATTTTGCAATAACTGCGCCGGAGAAGCGAATAGCGTGACAGGAGAGATGCGCCGCAGCCGCCGTGAAAACGAAAAAACAAGACCGCAGGATTACCACAGCCGTGTTTGTGTGTGATTTTCAGCTTTCGAGCTGTTTCCCGAGAAATCCCGCCGCAGTCTGGATCAGTTTTGCCTCCAGCTCACGCGGAACGGTGGTCTCGCCGGTTTTGACGGACGCAACGCATCCCGTGATATCACCCTCGGTGATGATGGGCATCAGACAGGACACCGCCATGCCGCCTTCGATGATCGCAATGTCCTCGCCGTTCGAGAGATAGAGCTGCCGCGCTTCCATGATGTCCTCGGTCTCCGGTGTCAGCTTGCGGTCGCTGTATTCCCGCTTGGGAAGTCCCGCACACGCGATTACGGCGTCCCGGTCGCAGATCACGACGGCGAGGGAGCAGGTCTTGTGCAGAGTCTCCGCATACTGCGCCGCGAAATTGGCGAGTTCTCCGATGGGCGAGTATTTCTTGAAAATGACCTCACCTTCGCGGTCCGTATAAATCTCCAGCGGGTCGCCTTCACTGATATCATTGTCACGGTTCACTGCACTTGCTTCAAAGACCTTGTCCGGATGCTTTTCCGACTCCTGCACAACGGTGACGGTACAGTCGGATTCTTCCGGCAGGCGTCCGTGCTTCAGCAGAACATCAATGTCGGACCTGAGCATCACATCAATGCGGTCTTCGTACACCCGGATTTTCTCAATGATAAATTGCAGATCGTTCCGGTCGAGCTTTTCCTTTGCGAGGATATCGTCGAACACCTCCATGGCAGTCTTCGCCGCACGGTTGACCCGGATAATCATGTTCCGCTTGTCCTCTGTCAGCTCAATCTGCTTGGTCAGACCTTCAATCCGCTTCACAAGATCGGCTTCCAGCTCGTCGTAGGTTTCCTCCAGCACATCTTCACGCTCCGGATGCTTCATGATATCCCGGATCCGCTGACGCTTGGTGGCTTTCAGCTCGTCCTGCAAATCCGCCAGAACTTCCGCGAGATGCGCCGCGCTCTGTTCCGTTTCATGGATGTCGGCATCCTCTTTCGCCAGATCGGCATTCAGTCGGTCAAGCATCCCGGCGGAGTTTTCCTTCACCAGACGGATGTATTCCTTCAGGAGCTCATCCAGCTTATCCACGCGGATGTGGTGACTGGTGCATGCCTTGACGCCGCGCCGGTGATACAGCCCGCATCGGTAGGCATCGGCAAGATCGGATCGGCTCATCGCAAACATCGGAGATCCGCAGTCGCCGCATTCAAGGAACCCGGAATACACGTTGTCGTTTTTCTTCACGCCGCGGTAGTTGGAGGTTGTCCGCTGTTCTCTGAGGGACCGCACCACGGTGAAGGTACGGTAGTCAATGATCGGCTGATGGTGATTTTCGAAAACATAATGCGCATCCGCGGACTGCTTCAGATCGGCGCCGTTGATTTTCTTCCGGGTGTACTTCCCCTGACGGAAGGTTCCGATGTAGAAATCGTTGTCGAGAATGGACTGCACCGTGACGATGGACCACGTGGACTTCACATCGCGGTGATACTCATCTCCGGCAGCCTCCTTGCGTTCCCTTTCAGCCATGCGCGGCGTGGGAATGCCTTCGTCCGTGAGATGGTTTGCGATTTTCTTGTAGCCCCAGCCGTCGATGTACAGCCGGAAAATCTGCCGGACAATCTCGGCTTCGGAGGGGACGATTTCGAATTCCTGATGCCTGTTGACGATGTACCCGTAAGGCGCGGCGCAGATCCATTTGCCGTCTTCCTGACGTCTGCGGACAACGGAGCGGACTTTTTTTGAGGTATCCGTAACGGGCATCTCGTTGATGAGGAACTGGAACTGGATTTTCAGCCAGTCGTCGTCGTTGGGGAAGTCAATGCTGTCTCCGATGGATATGATGCGCACGCCGGCGTCCCGGAGATCCTCCAGTTCGACAAGTCCGCG